>CAZDMM010000628.1:0-4842 GCA_964505845.1 uncultured Caldilineaceae bacterium | reverse complement strand
CGGCATTGCCTCCGGCGAAAATCGGGCTGTTGACGCCGCCGAGAGCGCGGTTTCCTCGTCGCTGCTGGACGTGACCATTGACGGGGCGCAGGGCATTCTCTTCAATATTACCAGCGGCCCTAACCTCAGCCTGTATGAAGTCAACGAGGCCGCCGAGATCATCAAGCGCAAGGCTCACCCCGACGCCAACATCATCTTTGGCGCGGTCATTGATGAGAGCTTGGGCGATGAATTGCGCATTACCCTCATCGCCACCGGCTTTGACGCCGCCGTACAGCGCCGCACCTACATTGCCGGGAACGCCGGCAAGCGCAAGGATGAGCCGGCGTCCGCGATTAGTTCAACCAAAACCATTGCCTTCCCGCAGCCGGTCAAGCCCAGAGAAAGCACCTACACGCGGGAAGAACCTGCTCGCCGGGAACCGGCCTACGACCCGGAAGATTTGGAAGTGCCGACCTTTTTACGCAAACGCTTCCAAAGCCGGCGCGTTTCCTAACGTTTAACGTTCTAACGTTAAACGTTTAACGTTAATTTGACATCCAGTACCCTCCTATGGCCTGAGTGTGGCAGGCAAAAACCACACACCGCATCCCCGCTGCGCCCCTGGCCCCTCTCAGCCAGGGGCGCTCTTTTTGTGACCGCCGACCGCTGACGGCCGACCGCCTCCGCCCACATGTCATTTCGAGCCGCGTAGCGGGGAGAAATCCCTAAGAGCGTATCTGACAAGCAACGGTGTCTCAACGTCATTTCGAGAAATCTTTTTGAGGCATTGACGGGTCAAGAGAGCCGTTGTAAAATGAAAACAGATCGAGCTGGCAAACAGGCGTGGAGAAAATTATGGAATTGGAAAATTACTTTGAGTTTTTCAGTGAAGATGATATTCGGATTAAAGGCACACGTATCGGCATCGAAATTGTTTTGGCCGACTATCTCCAAGGTTCCAGCCCCGAAGAAATTGCCGCCCGTTATCTCAGTCTTTCCCTGGAACAGGTTTATGCCACCATCACTTTTTATTTACGGAATCGGTCCAGGGTTGAGGCTTACCTTGAGGCGTGGCGTCACTATACTGAGCAGCGCGAGCAAGAATATAACCAGAATCCACCGGGGTTGGCCTGGCAGTTGCGTGAGCGGATTCAAAACTACCAGCAGACCATTTTAGACGAATTTCAGGATCGAGTCTTGTTCATTCCACTTTAAACCTATCCACCAGAGGCAAACCCATGCCGACCCCCATTAACCCCTACATTGCCGGCAACCCCGTAGGCGGCGGTACAGCCTTTATTGGCCGGGCCGATGTGCTGCGCGAAGTGCTGCGCGTCCTGCGCAATCCGGGCGAAAACGCCCTGGTGCTGTACGGCCAGCGGCGGATTGGCAAAACTTCGGTGTTGCAGGAGTTGGCCGCCCGTTTGCCAGGTGAGGGGCCGTATCGCCCGGTCTTTTTTGACCTGCAAGACAAGGCCGCTTTGCCCCTGGGTCGAGTTTTGGCGGAACTGGCCGCTCATATCGCTGATGAACTAAAATTACCGCCGCCTCCTGCCTGGGCTGACGGTGCGCCTCGCGCTTTCCGCGCCGATTTTATCCCTCAGGTTTTGACCCACCTCCCCGCCGAGACCTCACTGGTGCTCCTCTTTGACGAATTTGACGTGCTGGACAATCCCGGCGAAGGCCAGGCCGGAGCCACCTTTTTTCCCTACCTGCGTGACCTGCTCACCCTCGACCCCCGGCTGCAATTTATCTTTGTCATTGGCCGCCGTCCCGAAGAGTTATCGAGCTTTACCCTGTCGGTCTTCAAAGGCGTCAAATCCTATCCGGTTTCGCTGATGTCAGCCGAAGATACAGCCAGTTTGGTGCGCTTGACCGAGGGTAATAACACTCTACGCTGGCCGGATGAGGCCGTAGGCCACGTTTACAGCCTGACCGGTGGCCATCCCTTTTTGACCCAACAACTATGCCAGCAGATTTGGGAACAGGCTTACGAGGCTGACCCGGATGAGCCTCCCCTGATCCAAGCGGCCGCAGTGGAAGCTGCCGTACCCATTGCCCTGCGTGAAGCCACCAACGCCCTGGAATGGCTGTGGGACGGCCTGAAACCGGCCGAACGGGTGGTGGCCTCCGCCCTGGCCGGGGCTGGCCCACAGGCCATCAACCAGGAAGATTTGAACCAACGCCTGCTCGATAGTGGAGTGCGGATTCTCATTGGTGAATTGCAGGATGCGCCTCGCGTGCTGCAACAATGGGACTTGATTGAGCCAGTGGAGGGTGGTTTTCGTTTCCGAGTAGAGATGTTGCGCCGCTGGCTGGCGGAGCGCAAGCCGCTGGCTCGCGTGCAGGAGGAAATAGATCGCATCCAGCCGGTGGCCGATAATTTATTCCAGGCCGGTTATAACCTGTACCAGAGTGGGCAACTGGATCAAGCCATCCCACTTTTACGTCAGGCTATTGGTTTCAACCCTAACCATCTGCGGGCCAACCAAATTTTGGCTGAAATTCTGCTGGCTCAGGGTGAGTTAGCCGAGGCCCGGCAAATTCTGGAAACGCTTTATCAATACCAACCGGCCGCCGCTCGACCTCGCCTGGTGCAGACCATTTTGCGCCAGGCTCAAGAGGCCAAAAATGATGAGGAGCGTTTGGCTCTGTACGAGCGGGTTTTGGAATTAGAGCCAAAACAACCGGAAGCTACCGAGGGCAAGCGCAGCTTGTGGCAAAAATGGGGCGATGAAGCCCTGTCCGCCGATGATTGGGAAGCAGCTTTGGATGCTTACCGGCGGGTGGGCTTGGCTGAAAAAGCTGTTAAGGTGGAAGCCGAACTACGCCGCCGCCGTTTGGAGAATGGGCGGCAGGAAGTGGCTCGCTTGGAACAAGAGAGAGAATATCAGGCTGCCTTAGATTTGGCCCGGCAACTTCATGCTGAATTTCCCGTAGAACGGGATAATCTACCAAACTTGGGTTTATTGGAACGCAAAACCCGCCTGAACGATCTTTATCAACGGGCGTTGGATGCCTTGCAGGCAGATGACCGGTTAACTGCCCAAAAGATGTTAATTGAAGTGGTGTCATTGGAGCCAGGTTATCAATTGGGTGATGCCATCCGTAATCTTTATTTGGTTATTACAGATCAAGATATCGCCAAGTTAAAAGAACAACTCGACGATGAAAAATATAAGCGAGAGCATGCTGAAGATACTCTGAAAACTGAAAAAGAATTTCGAGAGCTATTGGAAAGTGAGATAGAGAAGTTAAGTGACCAGTTAAAAGCTGAGATAGAGTTTCGAAAAAAAGCTGAAGCAAATGTTCAACAAATGTCTCTTATTATAAAGCACTCGGAAGTTGAGGTACCTAAGTTACAATCTGAACTGGAAGCTGAGAAAAAGACTCGTCAGGAAGCTGAGGCTGAGGTGGAGCAACTCCGAATCGAATTGGCAAGCACTAGAAAAGTTAAACTGCAACACCTCTCTGCCTGGAATCCGTTGGATTACCTACGCCTGCTGGGGTGGCTTTTTATGACCCCGGCTCAGTTAAAAGCCTACCGCCAACAATTTGGTGAAAAAGATGACCACCGTCTGGGGGGAGGGGTAGCCAGTACTCTGGTCTGGCTGCCTGTGTTTTGGCCCACCCTGGCCCTGGGGCTGAGTACCTTACCACGCACCGAGGTCGCCTGGTCCGCAAGCGCCTATCTCTGGTTGAGCGGTGGGGTGGCCCTGGTCTGGCTTTTAACTGGTTTATTGGGTAGAATTGAATCTGATAATTCAGAGGCCGTGGCGGTCGTCGTGGCGTTCATCGTGGCGGGCGTCGTGGCGTTCGGCGTGGCGTTCGGCGTGGCGAGCAGCGTGGCGGTCGGTGTGGCGGGCAGCGTGGCGGTCGGCGTGGCGTTCGGTGTGGCGGGTGTCGTGGCGGGTGTCGTGGCGGTCGTCGTGGCGTTCGGCGTGGCGTTCGGTGTGGCGGTCGGCTTGGTGCTCGTCATGGTGCTCGTCATGGTGCTCGTCATGGTGCTCGTCGCGGGGGCCGGCGTGGAAATGAGTCTAGAAACTGGACACTCTTCCTGGCTGGCGCAGGGGGGGGCGGCCCTGCTACTGGCCCATGCCTTTCTAATCTGGTTTTCTTTTTTAGGCGGCTGGCAAGTGTTTGCGTAAGTGGCTATACTGCTATTGCAGCCAACCTCAACACCGCCGGCGGCGGGGTTTGCAGATACCTCACCGCAAAAGGCGAGTCGAGCGAGCTTAACGCGGCGGCAATGTCCCACCAGGCGTTAACCGGAGCCGTGGTTAAGAGTTTCATCGCCACATCACGTAAGTCGGCCAGGCCGGGGAGGGGAAAACTACGCAGCCCCAATGGGGTCAGGCGAACCAGTGAGTGAAACGTTCAAATGTTAAATGGTCGGCTGCCAAACCCGCAAAAATGGCACACGCTCAAAATGGGCGTCGGCGGTAGCGATATGGGCAATTTTAATGTGTCGACAGGTGGCTACGTGTAAAGCGTCAGTGGGTAGCAGCCCATAGCGGCTCCCCAATTCCAAAGCCGTCACCTGGATTTGATAATCAACCGTTACAATTTGTAACCCGTTCTGGTTTAATTTATTTAGATAGTCGGTAAAGTTGAGGCAGGCTTGATAACATACCGCCGCCAGATTTGTATCTTGCAGCAAGTGGCGATGGATTTGTTTGATCTTATTGGTTTGAAGTTCAGCCCCGCTTGGCCTACAAGGACAGCATAAAAGGTTTCGTTAAGAACCATATTCGAGGTTACGGCTGAGATTTGACCTGTCTCGACCCGATATAAGAACGTAGCGCACATTGCCTGAAACGGTTCAGTGTTGAGCGCAAAATAGGCCCAGATATTGGCGTC
>CAZDMM010000627.1:0-4845 GCA_964505845.1 uncultured Caldilineaceae bacterium | reverse complement strand
TCCCCGAAGCCACCAAAGCCGTCTCCGAGGGCAAACTCACCGGCACCGTCGCCCAATATCCGTTTGAAATGGCCAGCCTGGCCGTTGAAACCCTGGTCAAGATTTTGCAAGATCGCCCGGTGGCCCCCAAAGTGGATGCGCCCATCAAGCTGCTGTTGAAGGCTGATGTGGATGCCGGCGCAGCCCCCGAACCACCCGCCCAGCCAAAGAATTACAAGATTTTGGCCGTGGAAAAGACGCTCATCAACGAGCACTGGCAAATTATGGCCAAAGGTTACGAAGAAGCGGCTAAAACCTATGGGCAGACCATAGATGTGGTATCGGTGCCGACGGAGTCGGACACGGCGGCGCAGTTGGACTTGGTGGAGTCGGCCCTAGCCAAAGGCTATGACGCCATTGCCGTTTCCCCCATCAGCCCCAACAACCTCAACCCCGCTCTAGCCAAAGCCTCGGAAATGGGCATCCCGATTGTCAACGTAGATGAACTCATCCCCGAAGATGTGGCCAAAGACGCCGGCATCAACATCGCCACCCGCATCGCCTCCAACAACTACTATGCCGGGGTGCTGGCCGCCAACTATATGATTGACAACCTGCCCGAAGGCTCTCAAGTCGCCGTCATCGAAGGCATCGCCGGCAACTCCTCCGGCACCGCTCGACGCGATGGCTTTGTCGAAACCATCGAAGCCAGCGGCGCTCTCGAAATCGTCGCTAACCAGCCCGCCGATTGGGACCGCGCCAAAGCCAACTCCGTCACCACCAACATCCTCCAGGCCAATCCCGACCTCAAAGGTATCTACTTTGCCAACGACACCATGGCTCTGGGCGGTATGGAAGCCGTAGACGCCGCCGGCGCCGAAGGTCTCATCCTCATCGGCACCGACGCCATCCCCGAAGCCACCAAAGCCGTCTCCGAGGGCAAACTCACCGGCACCGTCGCCCAGTTCCCCAGAGAAATGGCTTTTCTGGCGGTAGAGAACCTCATCAAGGTTCTGGAAGGCCGGCCAATCTCACCCAGGGTTGACGCCCCTATCAAGCTACTGTTAGCCGAAGACGTTAAGTAAGATTGGTAATTTTTCTTTTCTCGCGCCCAAACTGAGTTTGGGCGCGAGAAAAAATAACATGTCATTTCGAAGCCGAAGGCTGAGAAATCTCCGAGACGTTTTCTCGTTGTTACGCTTCGCGTGGGAACGAGAAATTTGGAATTATCAACATGATCTACGAATTAAGAATTTACGAAGTCTTTCCCGGCAAAATGGAGGCGCTGCATCGCCGCTTTGCCGATGTGACCGTGCCGCTGTGGCAGCGGTTGGGCGTGAAGATTGTGGGCTTTTGGACAACGGTAATTGGCCCCTCCCACAACCAATTAGTTTACATCCTGGCCTTTGACAGCCTGGCCCAGCGCGAAGAAATCTGGCGCAAATTCAAAAATGACCCGGACTGGCTGGCTGCCCTGGCCGAAACTGAAAAAGATGGCTCACTGGTCAAGCAGATCAGCAATTCTTTTATGGCGCCGACGACGTACTCACCGTTGCAGTAATGGTTATTAGTAATTGGTAATTGGTAATTAATGAGCCACTAATTACCAATTACCAATCTCTAATTACTTTTTTACGAGGTTTTGATGGTTCTTTCACGTTACGCTGAATTAGTTGAACCCGGCAAACTGGTGATCAAAGAAGAGCAAATACAACCTAATGATGACCAGCTACTCATCCGCATTACCCACTGCGGCATTTGCCAGTATGACGGGGTGTATTACAAAGGTATCATCGGCCAGACGCCTATGAGCCTGGGCCATGAGCCGGTGGGGGTGATTGAGGCGGTGGGCAAAAATGTCAAAGATTTTCAGCCCGGCGAACGGGTAACCGGCCTGTTTGCCTATCTGCGCGCCTTTGCTACCTACGGCCTGGCCGAACCACACCAACTGCTCAAAGTGCCCAACCATGTGCCTTCAGAGCAGGCCCTGGCTGAACCGCTCAAATGTATTGGCACCATTCTGCGGGCCGCCCCCCCGGAATTTGGTGACCACGTGCTGGTGATGGGGACCGGCTTTATGGGTTTGCTGGTTATCGCCGGGCTGGTGGGGCGAAGTGTGGCCTCGCTCATTGCCGCCGACATCCGCGAAGACCGCCTGGCCCTGGCTAAAGAATTCGGGGCGACTCACACCGTCAACACCAAAGACCCGGATTTTCTGGCCAGGGTCAAAGAGATTACCGGCGGGCATGGCGCCGATGTGGTCTTTGAGCTGACCAGCAGCGCCGAGCCGGTGGAGCTGGCCGTTAAAACCATGCGCCGGACGCGAGGCCGCTATGTGTTGGCCGGCTGGCACGGTCAGCCGGGCACTTACACCTTGCGCAATTGGACCACCCTGGGGGCCATCATCCTGCCGGCGCACCCTTCCTTCTCGCTGGACCAGATGGACGATATGCGCCGGGCGATGGACGGGCTGGCGCGGGGCGTCTTCCCGATGGATAAGCTCGTCACCCACCGCTTCCCCCTCGATGACATCCAGCGCGGTTTTGAGATTGCCATGACCGGGGCCGATGGTTATATCAAAGGGGTGGTGACGCCCTGGTAATGCCAGTTAATAGACCTCCAGAAAAGTTTTCGCCGGGACTGGCCTTTCCGCCCTGCGGGTCAGGGGATTGGGGGATAAAAAATAAGAAAAAATCTCCTAACCCGTAGGGCAAGTGTCCCCAAATCCCGGCCCAAAGTGGCTGAAAAAAACTTTTCTGAGTAGCTATAGAAGGGGTCAGAAATGCCTAAATTAGCCGTTGGCATTGACATTGGCGGCACCAAAATTGCCGCTGGAATCATTGACGAGTCGGCCCGGGTGGTGGCCCGCCATATTTCCAAAACCCACGCCGGGCGGCCCCCGGAGGAAGTTATCACTGCTACGGTTGAAGCTTTTCAAGCCGTAATCGCTCAGGCAGGGTTAAAAACGCACGAGGTCTCGGGTTTGGGAGTCGGCTTTGGGGGGCACGTCAACGGCATGGCCGGCCTGGTTTTAACCAGCAGCAACATGCCGGCCTGGGATAATCACCCGCTGCGCGACCATCTGCAGGCCCGTCTTGGCCTGCCGGTTATTTTAGAAAATGACTCCAACTGCTGCGGCTGGGGCGAGTACCGTTTTGGGGCGGGACAAGGCTCACGCTATATGTGTTATGTCACCTTTAGCACCGGCTATGGGCTGGGCATTGTTATTGATGGTAAGCTCTATCGCGGAGCCACCGGTACGGCGGGCGAACTGGCCCACACGGTGGTCTACCCCGATGGGGCCTACTGTACCTGCGGTAAGCGCGGCTGTGTCATGGCCTACGCCTCCGGTTTGGGGATTTCTCGCATGGTGTGTGAGCAGTTGGCAGAGGGAGCGCCAACCGTGCTGCGCGATTGGTGCGGCCCCCAGCCGGAGCGGGTTAGCGGCGAAATGGTAGCCCAGGCCGCCGACCAGGGCGACGCGCTGGCCCAGAAAGTTTTGGGCATTGCCGGGCGCTACTTTGGCATCGGCCTGGCCAACGTGGTGCAGATGTTCAACCCCGATTGCATTGTGATTGGCGGCGGGCTGTCGCACATTGAGAAATGGCTCATGCAGCCCTGTTTTCAGGCTCTCAATGACAACATTCACCCGGTGCTGGTCAACTCGGCCCGGCTGGTGCGCTCCACCCTGGGCGAAGAAGCTGGCATGCTCGGCGCGGCCGCCCTGGTGTGGGAATAATAAGGAGACAATATGACTAAATTTGGTTCACATGCTTACCTGTGGATTGACGAGTGGACTACCGAAAAAGGTAATTATGCTATCGCTGCTACGGCCAAGGCCGGCTTTGATTTAATCGAAATGCCACTGCTCAAACCGCATGAATTTGATGCTCCGGCCCATAAAAAGGCGCTGCGCGAGGCTGGTATCGAAGGGACAACCACGCTGGTGCTGCCGAATGATTGCCACTTGCCTTTTCAGCCGCACAAGGCCAGGCAGTTTTTACTCGGCGCGTTGGAAAAAGTTGAGGCGGTGGGTAGCACTTTTCTGGGTGGCTGCATTGCCTATGCGTTGGGCGTCTTCACCAACCAGCCACCCACCCAGGCCGAGCGCCAGGCCGTGGTTGACGTGATCGGCCAGGTGGCGGTGGAAGCTAAAAAACGGGGGATTACCCTGGGCTTTGAAACGGTCAACCGCTACGAATCTTACCTGTACAACACCCTGGCCGATGGCCGGGCCACTATCAAAGCCATGGGCGCCGATAACATTGTGCTGCACCCCGATACCTATCAAATGAATATCGAAGAAGAAGGTTTTTACCGGCCGCTGGTGGAGTGCGCCGATGTGCTGGGTTACATTCACATCAGCGAAAGCCATCGCGGCCTGGTGAGTACCGGCACCATTAATTGGGACGAAGTTTTCCAGGGACTGGCCGACGCCCATTTTAAGGGGCCGCTGGTGTTGGAGTCGTTTTTGGCTATCAACCCCGATTTGGTGGCAGCCACCAGATTGTGGCGTCCACCTAACCAATCCTCAGAGGTACTGGCCGGTGAGGGCCTTAAATTTATGCGGGCCAAGGCCGAGCAGTTTGGTTTACACTAAAAAGGAGAAGTCTATATGGTTAAATTTGGCGCGCACTCGTTCCTATGGATTGACGAGTGGACTACCGAAAAAGGCAATTACGCCATTGCTTCAACCGGGCGGCTTGGTTTTGATTTAATTGAGATGCCCCTGCTCAAACCGGCCGAGTTCGACGCCGCCTCGCATAAAAAAGCCCTGACCCAGGCCGGCATCGAGGGGGTGTGTTCGCTAGCCCTACCTGCCGAAGTCCACCTGCCGTTTTATCCTCAAAAAGCCCTGCACTTCCT
>CAZDMM010000626.1:0-4872 GCA_964505845.1 uncultured Caldilineaceae bacterium | reverse complement strand
GGCTGGTGATGGCTATCGAGCGCAATGTCTCCTGGGGGCGACGCCTGGTGGCTCCCCTGGGGCTGGTGCTGCTGGCGGCGGGGTTGTTGATTGTGGTTTTGGGGATAATGGGGTAAATTTCTTCAGGATAATCTGCTATGAAGTGATTAAGATGTCTAACAATCCTTACCATACAAAGGGTAAATTTGGGAGATGATCTGTGACAACGATAGCAACAGAACTGTGCCCCGGCTGCGGCGCACGCTTGCCCCACATTGAGGGGCCAACTCATCGCTATATCGGCGCGTCGCCGGCCTGCTGGGGTATCTTCACGGCCTTGTTCAATGCCGGCGAACCGTCTCTAGCCCCTGCGCCGATGAACGCCTTGATTGGCGATGCCTACGCCGCCCAGCATCCGGGTACGCCTTCAGCACAGGCCATTCAATCGGTGGCGGTGCATTTGCTGACGTTGTACGCTATGCTGAAAAGAGGGGTGTCCCCAGAAAAAGCTGTGTGGGTGCGCCAGCGCGCCCTGCGAGAGCGGGGCGGCTCCAGGCGAAAGCGCTTTCAATGGCTAACCCCGCCGCTGCTCTCCGGCTCATTAACGGTCGCGGACATCGTCTCCTTGCCAACGCCCCAGGCTCGCACCGAATGGGCCAAACAATACGTCGAGAGCGTCTGGCAGCGGTGGGCGCAGCTTCACAAGGCCACGATTGCGGGCTGGTATGATCAATACGTGGCGCCGGATAATTGAGGCAAAAGAAAGGATTGGTGGTATAATAGAGAAATTCTATCGGCGCCAGGGGGCTTTGAATGGATAAGAAGCTTGACTACAGGACTTTCTCCTTGCAGCCGGCCCAACTGCTGCGGCTGCTTTTTGACCAACCCTACCTGCTGCTGTTGTTTCCCCCGCTCTTTTGGTCGGGCAATTTTATCATTGGCCGGGCGGTGCGGGCCGAGGTGCCGCCGGTCGGCCTGGCCTTTTGGCGTTGGTGCGGCGGCTCACTCCTGCTTTTGGCCTTTACCTGGCCTTACCTGCAGCGCGATTGGCCGCGCATCCGGCGCCACTGGGGCATCATCATCCTGCTCTCTTTTTTGGGCGTGGCCACCTTTAATACCCTGGTTTACACCGGCCTGCGTTCCACCACCGCCATCAACGCCCTGTTGATGCAATCTATGATGCCGGTGATGATCGTTTTCATCTCCTTCTTATTTTTGCGAGAAACGGTCAGCCCGGTGCAGGCCGCCGGCATTATTCTCTCGCTGGCCGGGGTGACGACCATCATCGCCCAGGGCGATGTCCATATTCTGGCGACGCTCTCCCTCAACACCGGCGAGTTGCTGGTATTTATCGCCGTCGTCAGTTATGCTGCCTACTCCATCTGGCTGCGCCGCCGGCCGCTGCTCCATCCCTTGAGTTTTTTGACCGTCACTTTCATCGTAGGGGCGCTGCTGTTATTACCCCTGTACCTGTGGGAAAGTTGGGCGGTGCAGCCGGTCTCGTTTGATCGAGTCACCCTGCTGACCATTGGCTACGTGGCTGTGTTTCCTTCAATTTTGGCCTACCTGTGCTATAACCGGGGAGTGGAACTGGCCGGGGCCAGTCGAGCCGGGCTGTTTGTACACCTCATGCCGGTTTTTGGCAGCATCCTGGCTATGATCTTTTTGGGGGAGAGTTTCCATTGGTTTCACGGCCTGGGCATCGGCTTGATTCTGGCCGGGATTGGGCTGGCGACGCGGCCCAGGTATAAGTAAAACTATAAGGTGAGCGGTAAACAGTCATCCGGAGATTAGAGATTAAATTCAATCTCTAATCTCCAATCTCAACTTGAGAGGAGGATGCTATGAAAAAGTTCGGTCTCGTGGCCTCGGGTGGAGGCTACCGCAGTTTTTATACCGCCGGGGTGCTGGTGTGGCTCAAGCGGCAGGGTATCCCGGTGGTGCATGTCACCTCGGCCAGTTCTGGCAATAACATTATCCTGGATTATTTGCTGTGGGATTGGGACATGGAAGAGTTACCCCCTATCCTGACCAAGACCTTTCGGCTGAACCTTAAAGATATCTTTGAAGTGTTTGCTAACTTTGCCGGCTTGCAGCCGCCGCTGCTGCCCAACGGCTCCTATCTCTTTACGGTAGATAAAAACCGCTGCCGTAAATCGCTGCTGCTGGACAGGCCGGAGCGCCAGAAGCTGCTGGCCGAACATTTGCAGACGGTGCGGTGGGATATTATGACCACCAACCTGACCCGCCGCCGCAGCGAGTCCTTCCGCATCAATGACATTTTGGCAACGATTGATAGGTCAGCCCTGGATCGTTTTATGGATGTGTTTATCGCCGGCATCACCACCATTCCCTATTTTAGAGCCATCCAAATGAACGGGCAGTATTACCTGGAAGGCGGCTACACCGACAACACGCCCTTACGGAGTTTGTTTGAAAACCCCGAGGTTGAACAGATTTTGGCGGTTGACTTTACGGATTACGATTACCACACCGAGCTGGAAAAAATCTATGGGCAGCACAGCCTGATGCTGGCTCCTAACAGCATCGAGATGAATCTGGTGGTCAGCGATATCCAGTTGAGCCTGCCCAACAGCGCGGTTCTGTTGCAAGCCCTCTTCATCAACCAACTGCTCCAAAGCCTAAACCAGACTTCGCTGGAGGTGGGCGGAAAAATCTATTATTACAAACCGCTCCACATCCTCAAACCCAAGAACCTGGAGAGCATGACGGTTTCATTACAGGATATGCGCGCCCAAAAGGAATATTTCCAAATCGGCCAGCAAGAGATAGCCCAACTCTGGCAAAGCCAACCGGAGCTGTCTCAGGTGTAACATTTTTATCACGGGTATCGCGAATGAGAAGCGGCATCCCTATGCCGCTCCGCTTGATTCTATAAATTTTAACCAGGATAAAGCGATGGACTTTCACATTCGCCCCGCTCTTACGAGCGATGCTCAAGCTTTGACCGATTTGATTGTAGATATTGGCTGGTTTCAACGTTATTTTGAGGGGTTGTCCGGCCAGGCGGCCCAGGCGCGGGTCGGCCAGATGTTAAACCAGATGCTCGGCGACTCCAGCCATTCGCTCTACGTGGCCGAAGATTCGACCCAGGTGATCGTGGGGTATGTCTCGGTGCATTGGCTGCCCTATCTCTTCTTACCCGGCCCGGAAGGGTTTGTCTCAGAGTTGTTCGTCCGGGAGGCGGCGCGTGGGCAGGGAGTGGGAACCTGGTTGTTGGCCGCCGTCAGACAGGAGGCCGGACAGCGCGGCTGCGCCCGCCTCTCGTTGATCAACATGCGCCAGCGCGAGTCTTACCAGCGCGGCTTTTACAACCGCTGCGGTTGGGAAGAGCGGCCCGAAGCAGCCAATTTTGTCCTGCGGCTGGGTTAAATAAGCTGATCCCACCCGTTTGAATGACATTTGTGGAATTATAGAATCACAATTCTATTAACTCTGGCCGCTTGAATGTCACCTTCCCGGAAGCTCCAAAGCTTCCGGGAAGGTTTTAAATCAGTTCATTGAGTCGGTTCCTCGGCCAGGCTCACGGTCACTACCTGCTCTTTACCGGCGCGCAGCAGCGTCACCTTGACCGAATCTCCCACCTTGTATTTAGTTTCCAGCAGAATATCCAAATCTTCCAGGCTGGTGGTCTCCTGGCCGTCCAGAGCGGTCAGAATATCGCCGCCCAGGTAAACCCGCTGGTTGCCCAAAATTGCCTCTTTTTGAGCGCCTTGTACTCCCGCCCCATCCAGTGGGCTACCCCGGAACAATTCAACCAGCAGCAGCCCTTTATTGACCGGCAGCTCCAGGGCTTTAGCCAGGCCGGGGGTAATCCGGTAAGCATAGCGGATGCCCAACCAGGGATGGCGATAGCGGCCCAATTTAAGCAGGTCGGGCAGCACCCGCTGCACCGTATCTACCGGCACGGCAAAGCCCACCCCGGCGCTGGTGCCGCTGGGGCTAAAAATGGCCGTGTTGATGCCGATCACCCGCCCGGCGCTGTCGAGCAGGGGGCCGCCGGAGTTGCCCCGGTTGATGGCGGCGTCGGTCTGGATGATGCCGCTGATTTGCCGCCCATCTTGCCCTTGCAGGGTGCGGTCAACGGCGCTGATGACGCCGGTGGTTAGGGTGCGGCCAAACTGCCCAAAGGGATTGCCAATGGCGATGGCCCGCTGGCCCACCTGCAAAGTGGCCGATTGGCCCAACTCGACCGGCGTCAGCAGATTGGGCGGCGCATTGGACACTTTGATCACGGCAATATCGTTGCGCGGGTCGGCCCCCACCACCTCGGCCGGCAGCACTGTTTCATCGCTAAAGGTCACTTCAATGCTCTGCGCCCCCTCGATGACGTGGTAGTTGGTCAAAATATGCCCCTCTGTATCCAGCACAAAGCCGGAGCCGGCCCCTTCGGCCGGGATGGCCTCAAAAAAGAAGCTGCGCTGCATTACCTGGGTGGTGATATTGACCACCGAGGGGGCCACCCGCTTGTACACCTCGATGACCCGTTTTTCCTCAAAGTCCAACCCGGTGGCGTCAATCAAGGCCGTTTCATTGGGTGCGGCTTCAGCGGGAGCAGGTGTTGGCGTGGATGTGGGCGTAGCGGTAGGAACAGCGGTGGCGGTGGGAGCGGGCGGCGGCGCTGCGGCCATCAGCCGGTCGCCCAGGCCGCAAGCCAGGGTACCCAGCGCCAGCAGGGCCGCCAGGAACAGCAGGCTGCGCCCGGCCTTCGTAAGTTTCCACTTCATGGTAGCCTCTCTAAATTATTCTTAGAGGTATAGTATACCACATCTCTGGACTCATATAGAAACGATCTGACGGGGTGTGTCCCAATTTTTGGATAAACAGACCCTAAAGATTTCAAAAACCTTTAGAGTTTGCTATAACTCGCCT
>CAZDMM010000625.1:0-4881 GCA_964505845.1 uncultured Caldilineaceae bacterium | reverse complement strand
GATGCGCGACGGTTTTTGGAAAGAAAAATATCTGGTAGATGTAAAAAACCTGGACGGGATGAGTCAAATTACTTTTGACCCGGCCACCGGATTGACCATCGGCGCGGCGGTAAATTTAAACCGGATTGTGGCTGCACCGGAAGTGCAGCATCATTACCCGGTGCTGGCCGAAGCGGCTCATACCGTAGCCAGTTATCAATTGCGCACGCGGGCGACTCTGGTGGGCAATATTTGTAACGCCTCGCCGGCCGGAGATACCATTGGGGCGTGCATAGTGCTGGAAGGGTTGCTGCGGGTTCACGGACTGGAGGGCGTTCGCCTGGAACCCTTGAACGGCTTTTTCCGCGGCCCCGGTAAAACAGTTTTAAAACCCGGCGATGTTGCCACCGCGCTGATCTTCCCGGTACCGCCATTCAATTATGTGGCTAAATACATCAAATTGGGGCGCAACGCCATCGGCGATTTGGCGATTGTGGGGGTTACGGTCCTGGGCTACCCCGATAGCAGCGCACGGTCGGGGTATCGCTTCCGTCTGGCTTTGGCGTCGGTTGCTCCTGTTCCGCTGCGGCCCACCCCCGCCGAAACGATTTTGGCCGAGAAACCCATCAACGAGGCCACCATTGCCGAGGCCGCCGTGGCCGCTATGGAGACCAGCGCCCCCATTGATGACGTGCGCGGCAGCGCCCGCTACCGCCGCTTGATGGTCAGGAATCTGACGAAAAAAGCAGTGATGGCGGTGTGGGAGCAATTAAAGAAGTAGGAAGTAAGGGGTAGGGAAAGATAGATCATAAACCTATCTATCCCCCTACTATCTACTCCTTACTCCCTACTCCCTGATTTGGAGGAAAGCATGGCATTTCACAAAATTACCGTAACTATCAATAATGAAACTGAAGTGGTTGAAGTTCCCTCAAATATGACGCTGCTGCAGATGCTGCGGGAGAAGCTGGTGCTGACCGGCGCCAAAAACGGCTGCACCGCCGGTGAGTGCGGGGCCTGCACCGTGCTGTTGAACGGCGAACCGGCCAATAGCTGCCTGGTGCTGGCCGTCGAATGTGAGGGCGCTCAAATTACGACGGTGGAAGGGCTGGCTCACAACAGCCACCTTAGCCCGATTCAAGAAGCACTTATCCAGCATGGCGGAGTGCAGTGCGGCTTCTGCACGCCGGGCATGTTGATTTCGGCCCAGGGACTGCTAAACCGCAACCCTCACCCCACCGAGCACGAAATCCGTGACGCCCTGGTAGGCAATCTGTGCCGCTGCACCGGCTACTTGCGGATTATTGAGGCGGTGAAAGTGGCGGCAGAACGACAGAGGGCTACAGCAATCTAGGACTCGTGGTGCGTGGTGCGTAGTCCGTAAGAAGAAAAACGGACCACGCACCACGCAATACGTTTTGGAGGAAAATAATGCTTGTAAAAGAACCTATTTCGGAGAAAACACCCCCCCTCATCGGCGCGAATGTGACTCGCCTGGACGGGTATGAAAAAGTAACCGGCGCAGCCCAATTTACCGACGATCTTCAATTTGGGCCGGGGCTGCTGCATGCTCGTATCAAACGCAGTCCCCACCCGCATGCCTTGATAAAATCTATTGACATCAGCCAGGCCAAAGCCTTGCCCGGCGTTAAAGCGGTCGTTACCGGCGAGGATTTTCCCGGCTACCTGGGCCTGTATCTAAAAGACCGCTTTATCTTTGCCCGCGACCGGGTGCGCTACGTGGGCGAAGCGGTGGCCGGCGTGGCCGCCGTCAGCCCTGAGATTGCCGAACAGGCAGTTAACCTGATAGAAATTGAGTACGAACTGTTGGAGCCGGTCTTTGACCCGGAGTTTGGAGCCAGCCCCGCCGCACCCTTGATTCACCCCGACCTGGGCAATTACGAAGTGGTGCCCTTCATCTTCCCCCAGCCCGGCACCAATATCTCTAACCATTTCAAAATCCGCAAAGGCGACGTGGACGCCGTTTGGTCAAAATGCGCCGCCATTGTGGAACATAAATACCGGATTCCCCACGTGCAGCACGTGCCCATTGAACCCCATACCGCTGTAGCCAAAATGGATGAGGACGGCAAAATCACCTTGTGGGCCAGCTCCCAATCACCTTTTGCCCAGCGCAATCTCATTGCCAAGTCGCTGGGCATCTCTCAGAGCGATATCCGGGTGATTGCGCCTTACGTAGGGGGCGGCTTTGGCTGCAAAGCCGGGGTAAGTATGGAGGCCCTGGTGGTAGCTATTGCCATGAAGGCCAAGGGCCGGCCAGTTAAACTGCTGCTGACCCGCGAAGAGGAATTCTACACCGCTTTTGTGCGCCAGGGTTTGGTCATCAAGCTTAAACTGGGCTGCGACGCCGAGGGCAAGCTGCTGGCCATGGAAAATACCATGTATTGGGATGGCGGCGCGTCCACCGAATACGGGGTCAACGTGACGCGGGCAGGCGGCTACAGCAGCAGCGGCCCGTATGAAATCCCCAATGTCAAAACCGACAGCATGTGCGTCTATACCAACCACCCGGTCGGCGGAGCTTTTAGAGGCTTTGGCATGCCGGAACTGCACGCCGGGCTAGAGCAGTGCATTGACGAGTTAGCCCTCTCCATCCAGATGGACCCGGTTCAGTTCCGTCGCCTCAACTGCATCAAAGAGGGCAGCATTGTGGTGACAGGCAGCAAAATGCACGCCACCGGCCTGCCGGAGTGCATTGACAAGGTGGCCAAGGCTATCAACTGGGGCCACAAAGCGCCGCCCAGTTCACCCACCAAACGCCGGGGCAAAGGCATCGCCTTGATGTGGAAAGCGCCGGCCATGCCGCCCAACGCCGGCTCCAGCGCGGTGATGGAACTGAACGAGGATGGCACGGTCAAACTGGCTTTGGGCGGGCAAGAAATCGGCCAGGGCACGTTTACGGTGATGGCCCAAATGGCCGCCGCCACTCTGGGTGTGCCCTACGAGTGGATTCGGGTGGCCGGGCCGGTTGACACCCTGTACAGCCCCTACGAGTGGCAAACTGTTGCCAGCCGCTTAACCTGGAGCATGGGCAACGCTGTGGTCAACGCCGCCCGCGACGCCCGCGAACAGGTTTTGAACCTGGTGGCCGAAGCCTGGAGTGAGCACGTCGAAGACCTGGAGATCGTCAACGGCGAAGTGGTTTCCTACCAGAGTGAAAATTCTATCTCGCTGAAAGACCTGGTCATCTACGGCTTACCCAAGCCCAATGACAAAGGCTGGCTGGGCGGGCCGATTGTGGGCCGGGGCAATTTTATGCCCACCTACGTCACCGGCCTCAACGCCGAAACCGGCCAGGGCGAGCGGGCAGTGGTTCACTACACCACCGGCGCCCAGGCGGTTGAACTGGAAGTGGATTTGGAAACCGGCAAAATCGAGATCATCCGGGCTGCGGCGGCTTTTGACCTGGGCAAAGCCATCAACCCTGAACTGGCCAAGGCTCAGGTGGAAGGCGGTTTTGTGCAGGGCTTGAGCACGGCCCTGTTTGAGAGCCTGCAGCTCAAAAACGGGGTGCTGCAAAACCCCAGCTTTGTGGATTATCGCATCGCTACCACTGCCGATGCGCCGCCCCGGATCGAGGCCATTCTGGTGGAAGTGCCCCAGGATGACGGGCCATTTGGGGCGCGTGGCGTGGGCGAACACCCTATGGTTCCCACCATCCCGGCCATTGCCAACGCCCTCTACGATGCCACTGGCATCCGGGTCGGCTCGCCGCCCTTCACCGCAGAAAAGGTTTACCTGGCCATGCTAGAAGCCGGAATTGTATCATAAATAAACGATTTGTTACTCAAACTCCCGCTGTTTAGCCACCAGCGGGAGTTTTTCTTTAATTGACCGGTACAGTGTGACAATCCTCAAAGCAAATAGTGACGTTTATCACTATAGATTTTAACTGAATCGGCATATTCTAGGAACATCTAAATATTTCCCCTCAATTCAACCACCAGACAGCGACGTCTTTGGGCCGACCAGCCGGGCGCAGATTTTTTTGCAAGTTTTGCCAATTAGAACTTCAGTGATGCTGCTTTACTCTTTTTTCCACATAAGCTTAAACAGTATTACTTAAAAGCTGAGAGAGCGCCATGCTTCCAACAGCTTTTGCTTATATTTATAGATAGAGAAAAGGAGTCCCCTTTATGAACACAAACCTTAATGCCAAAACTTTACCGACTCGCTTGAATGGAACGCTGGCCTTATGGTTAGCGGTTACCGTTATTTTTGCGACTGTTACAGCCTTGACCGCCCGGATTACCATCTCGCTGCCTTTTACACCCGTACCTATCACCTTGCAAACGCTGGTAGTAGTCTTATCTGGTTTGGTTTTGGGCGCTCGAGGCGGCGCCCTGGCCCAGATACTATATCTCAGCCTGATTGCCTTTGGCCTGCCGCTGGATGCCAGGGGGTTGGGGCCAACGGTTTTTGTCAGCCCCACCGCCGGTTATCTGATTGGTTTTGTGCCGGCTGCTTTTGTAACCGGCTGGCTGGTCGAACAGCTTTCGGTTAGCAGGTGGTGGGCTAACTTTGCCGCAGCTTTAACCGGCGTCCTGCTCATCTATCTGTTGGGAGCCAATTGGCTGGCCGTAACGTTAGGCAGTTGGCAAAAAGCCTGGCTGGCCGGAATTGCCCCCTTCATCTTGTTTGACCTGGGCAAAGCGGCGGTAGCGGCGGCCGTAGCCGAGAGCGGCAAATATATGTTTGGCAGACTGGCGGATTGGAAAGCGGAATGAGGTTCACTTTTTTCAATTTTCCTGACTGCCAAGTTTTACCTCACATCATTGAGAGGATATATCAAACCTTTTTGCAGAAAAAAAGGGCATCTATATGACCACCAAAGAAAAAATTGAACAGCTACGACAAATGAAAGCACAACTCTGGGCAGGT
>CAZDMM010000624.1:4092-4911 GCA_964505845.1 uncultured Caldilineaceae bacterium | reverse complement strand
TGCCCGTGCTTCTGCTGATGAGTGGGTTTGGCGTAAGCAGATTATTGCCGAAATGCCAGCACTCTTAACACAACTTGGTGCAGATGAACAGTATAAAGCTCCTTCGGGCTACACTGTCGCTGCAGCTTTAGCCGGAATGACCATGCGCCGAAAGCCACTTCGCAAAGAAGCAATTATAAAGACCCAAACGCATGGGCAAAAAATGGCCCTCGCTGAACAGTACATATCTCTGATAAAACAATGGTTAACGAGCCAGAAGTTAAGCTAAATCCAATCTTACTTTCCAGCCAAGGCGCAGGCTAAACACCAAGCGCAGGTAGCCGACGCCACAGCTCGATTTTTAACGAGGGAGTCCTTTGCGCTTTGAGACTATCGGGTATTGGGGCTTCTCGGGCGCAGGTAACCCGAGGCGTGAGACTGAAAACTCGGAGGACTGGCTATTGAATTCCCTTGTCTGGACAGAACTAAATGAGTGAAACCACTAGCGAACAACCACTGCGCTACAAAGTCGCCATTATCGGTGATGGCAACGTGGGCAAAACCACCTTGCTGCGCCGCTATGCCACGGGCAAATTCCAAGAATCGCGGGAGAACTTTTTTGGTTTTTAGGTGGATTGAGGTAAACTTCGGCCAATATTTAACCATAATCACCTGGAAACTGTCACATTGACCCAATACCACTTCCTCGATGAGTCGGGCGACCCCGGTTTGAGTGACCTTGAAAAATCTTCCAGCCATTTTGTCTTGGCTCTGGTTCAGTTACCAGAACACGCTCCCTTACCCGAACTCATAACCCTCCGTCAAACACTTCACCTCGCT
>CAZDMM010000624.1:0-4082 GCA_964505845.1 uncultured Caldilineaceae bacterium | reverse complement strand
TCCAACCTTTGAGTTCAAGTATCACAAAATGAAGCCGCTGCAAAAAGCGGCCTTTTTCAAATCCATCCAGCCAGTTTCATTTCGTGTTCGCGCGGTGGTGATTGATAAGTCCAGAATCGAAAAGCGGTTGGCCGGTATGAGGGGACAGGACATCACGGTTGAGTTCATTGCTCGTTTGACGCTACGCGCTTCAGCTTTAGATATCGCTAATGATGTACTGGTCATTGACAGCGCAACTCCAAGCTTTATCCGGGCCTTGCGCCTCAAGCTCTCCGAAGCATGTCGCCAATCGGGCCGAGTCCGTCCCTTCAAGAAAATTGTCAAAGGTGACTCCAGGAGTGATGACGGGCTTCAACTGGCCGATATGATTGCTGGCGCAGTCAGGCAGTTTACACTGGCTATTGACCGTGACCATTACCAGACATTTATGAGCAAAGTGGTGGATTTATGGGAAGTGCCAGAGAAAGGGGCATAAAACGCCCCCGACTATCCTGCTAAGAGGAAGGCAGCCTCTGGTGGCTACCTTGTCATCGGGGGCGAGTAAACCAGACGAACTGGTTTATTGATACTTGTATTATAGTTGATAACAACCTCAGTGTCAATCAAAAATTTGCGTACAGAATTAAATGAGTGAAACACCTACCGAACAACTGTTGCGCTACAAAGTCGCTATCATCGGCGATGGGAACGTGGGCAAAACCACCTTGCTGCGCCGCTATGCCACCGGCAAATTCCAGGAGTCGCGGATTATGACCATTGGGGTGGATTTTCAAACGGTGGCGGTGCAGAGTGGCGGTCTTTCCTTCAAGCTCACCGTATGGGATTTGGCCGGGCAGGAGCGTTTCGCCTCCTTTCGGGAGAATTTTTACCTGGGGGCGCGGGCCGTCGCTATGGTGTATGATGTCACCGACCGGCAGTCTTTTGAGGATTTGCCGCGCTGGCGGGAAGAGGCGCAGCGGGTGGTAGATCATAATCGCTTCTTGGTGGTGGGGAATAAAATTGACATGCCGGGGCGAGTCGTCACTCCGGCGGAGGGCAAACAATACGCGGCTTCGATCCAGGCTGCTTACCTGGAGACCAGCGCCAAAACCGGCGAGGGTGTGCCTCGTCTGTTTGAACTTTTGGCCCGGGCCGCCCATACTACGCGCTGAAGCTAACATATAGCCAAAGTCCCATTGACGATTCAACCACCCTGTGTTAAGATGAAAATTAGTCGAATGGACCCCCACCCCAACCCATTCCCCGCAGCGGGGAATGGGTATTTACAGAGGAGACCAACCCATGCCCAACCTCTATATTCTGGAACAGGTTGATATTTTTGCAGATTTGGAAACAAAACACCTGGCCCAAATTGACAATCTATGCCGGGAACAAAGTTACACCAAAGGCCAGGTTATTTTTGAAGAGAATTCAGCCAGCCAAGAAATCTTTATTATCATGGACGGCGAGGTTGAAATCCTGGTAGACCCGGATACGATTGGCGATGGCAGCAATATGTACGAACCTCGGGTCATTGCCCGGTTGCGCCGGGGGCAATCTTTTGGCGAAGTGGCGCTGGTGGATCCGGGCGTCCGCTCGGCCTCGGCCCGCTGCGGCTCTGAAAGCTGCAAGCTTTTGGCCCTGGGCCGCAAGGAGTTTGTCAAACTGCTGGAAAGCGATTATGAAATGGGCTACATTGTCATGCGCAACCTGGCCGCCGATCTATCCTTGAGAATCCGGCAGACCAACCTGATGGTGCGCGAGTCGTTTACCGGGCCAAAAAAGTAGCCCCGGTAAATCCAAAATTGCCGTTCCAGGAGGCGCTAAAGCAGAGCTTTGTCACTCCGGTAAACAAAATCAGCCCTCGCCAATTGCGGGGGCTTTTTTTGCACCTTCTCGGAAGCTCAAAGCTTCCGGGAAGGTTAGATAAACTACTGCACCTTCACCGGCAGTTGGCGGATCTCGAATTGGTTCTGAATGTAAGGGTGTTGGGTATAGTTCAACTGGGCCGGGCGAGGGAGTCGCCCGGTTTCAATATCTCGTTTCAGGAGGGGGACGAGGGTTTGAAAATTAATCCAGGCCCGGATACGGATGCCAAGCTGGGTGTTGTGAATGGCGTCATCGTAGAGGTCGGGGTGTTTGGGCATCTGGCCGGCTACGTCAATCAGGGGGACGCCGTTCTCTGCGGCCCACAGCCTGAACACCCGGTTTTGAAAATCGGCCATGCGGCGCATGTTGGCATAGCTAATGGGCCAGTAAAGCCGGTTCAAGTAGCCGTAAAGGGTGCGATGGCGCACCGGGTCGAGGATCAGGCCGTCGTAGGCAAACCAGTCAAAGGTATCCAGCACAAATTTTACATTGTGGGTATCCAAATCTTGCTTGATCTGGTCCAGGTCGGCCAGGATGCTTTTGAGGGCGAGAGCCCGGCCCAGGTGAGCGCGGTCGGGCTTGTACTCATCCAGGCCCTCGGGCAAGAAGAAGGTTTGCTCCGGTTTGGGCGGCTCGGCCCCGGTCAGCGTGGCTTGCTCCACCAAAGAGCGCAGCCGGGCCGCCAGGGCGGAATACTCGCTGATCTGGTCCAGCCAGCTTTTATCGCTAGATTGCACATTGGCAAAGTTGGGCGCCAGGTCGGGAGGCGGCTGGCCCAGGGCGATGTCGGAGGGAAAAGAGACCATCGTGCGCGGGTCAAACTGGTTAGAGCCTTCATAGTAGATGACGTAATCTATATCCAGGGGCAAAACTTCGTAGCGCACCACGGCGGCGATGTCTTTAGAGCCGATGCCTTCCCGCCCGGCGTTGATGACTTCAAAGTGGACGTGGTAGCGGTTGGCCTCGGCCCACAGGTTGAGCCAATGCTGCAAAAATTCCGGGTAGGAGTGTTTGAGCGAGTGGCCGTCTACGGTGGTGGAAGCGCCGACGCAAGCAATGCGAATGGTACGGGCCGGTTTTTTGAGTTCAAGCTGGGGGCCGCGCCAGCCAAATTGGTTGGTCGTCAAGCCGGTGGGCAGGGTGACATTGGGCGGGTAGCGATAACGCGGGTAGCTGGTCTGCCAGGGGGCGTGATAGGTATAAACCTGGGGCGGCGTGGCCCGGAAGATGCCGGAGGCGGTAAAGTATTGGTCTGACAGGTACTCATTCCACAGGTAATTGGCCCGGTAGCCGTACTGCTCGGCGCGAGCCTGGTGCTCCGGCAAGATGTCGTACCTGGCTACTTCCGGCGGAGAGGTTTCAACCCACTCGCTGTGGACATAGGGGCTGAAGCGAAACTGGGCCGTAAAGTCGGCCAGGGTATAGGGTGTAGTGGGACTGGCGGGCGTCACCGGCGGGGCGGGGACAAGTTCGGGGGCGGCCTGGGTAAGCAGACGGCCGGCTTCCTGGCCGCCGGGAATGCACAGCTTCCAACCAACCTCGATGACATCGGGGTTGATGATTTGGGCAAAGGTAGTGTCGCGCCGGTGCTGCTGATTGGTGGCTTCTACGATGGCCGGGTAGGCCAGCAGGTCGCCCAGGAGTTTATCGGCGACCCGGCTCAACCAATCATCAGCCTGAACGGTGTAAATTTCGGCGCAGGCGGGGTCGGCGGCAACGTGGGGAGGCCAGGAAAAAGTGAGCAGAAGGGTTATGAGGATAAAGCTGAGACGGGTGCGTGGTATCATCAAGGCCACCGTGCGGGGTGAAATTTAATCTGAGGTTGGGTTGGAGACGTTTTGTTCCAGTTTGACCGTAGACAGTTGAAAACCATCCCACCAGCGGAAGAAGCCTTCGCCCAAGGCCAGCATAAGCGCAGTGGCCAGGATGAGGATGAACAGGTTGATGAGCCAGTTGCGGTATTTGCGTTGGGCGGGTGAGCGGTTTGACATGGCGGGCCTCGCTGCAAAGACTGAGTTCATTTTACCCGGCTTTGCCCCGGCTGACAAGAGGTTGAGGTTGTATTTTATCTACCTTTTGCGGTGAAAACTCCACTTGGTGATAACCTACTTCCCAATATCCGGCAAAAACCCCATCCGGTTGACCATCGCCGTCGGCGCAATTGGGGACGGAAGCATTACAAAAGTGACGCGCTGATCTATCTTGGCGTCGCCAAAAAGAGGGATTAATTGCCC
>CAZDMM010000623.1:0-4912 GCA_964505845.1 uncultured Caldilineaceae bacterium | reverse complement strand
GTGGAAAAGCATCCGGAGCGGGTCGAAGGGTGCTTTTTTGTTACCCTAATCTTATCGTTCCCCTGAGCGGGGCTGCTCAGGCGGCCGGCGGCTCAAAGATCGAATCCGGGCAACGTATAGATTCCGTAGAGAGATCGTTGGGTAGAGATGGTTGGGCCATGTTATGATGAAGCAGCTAATATGGTCAGTATGCCCTACAGGCATATTTTACTTGGGCCATAAGGCATGTTCATCTTCTCCTCCTTTTTGGAACCCGGCTAAATGCCGGGTTTCTTTTTTGGAGAGGACGCCTCATCTGCGCCGGACCCAATGATGGGTTCCCTCTGGCATTGTCTGCCCAACTATGTTACACTTAACCTGCAAGTAAGCCCCTTTTATATTCTAATTCGATAAGCCCCGGTCACTATATTTTTTTATTGCAGTGAGGAGCGCTATGTTAGCCACGGAAGATACATCTCAGCTAAAAGATAAGCCGCAGTGGTACAAAGAGGCTATCATCTATGAGCTTCATGTGCGGGCTTTTTATGATAGCAACGGCGATGGCATCGGCGATTTTCGCGGCCTGACCGAAAAACTGGATTATTTGCAGGCATTGGGGGTAACGGCCATCTGGCTGCTGCCCTTTTATCCTTCTCCTATGAAGGATGACGGCTACGACATCTCTGACTACACCGGGGTGAACCCCGCTTACGGCGACCTGCGCGAGGTCAAGCGTTTTATCCGCGAAGCCCAACGGCGGGGCCTGCGGGTGATCATCGAGCTAGTTTTCAACCATACCTCAGACCAGCACCCCTGGTTTCAGCGCGCTCGCCAGGCCAAACCGGGCAGCTCCTGGCGAGATTTCTATATCTGGAGCGATACCCCCGAAAAATACGCCCAGGCCCCCGTTATCCTCAAAGATTATGAGTCCTCCAATTGGACCTGGGACCCCATTGCTAAGGCTTATTACTGGCATCGCTTTTATGCTCACCAGCCCGACCTCAACTATGATAACCCTGAGGTGGGCCGGGCCATGCGCCAGGTGGTTGATTTTTGGTTGGGCCTGGGCGTAGACGGGCTGCGGTTGACCGCCGTGCCCTACCTGTATGAACGCGAGGGAACCTCGTGCGAAAGCCTGCCCGAAACCCATGCCTTTTTAAAAGAACTGCGGCGTTATGTAGACCAGAAATATAAAGATCGTCTGCTCCTGGCCGAGGCCAACCAATGGCCCGAAGATGCGGCGGCCTATTTTGGCAGCGACGATGAGTGCCACATGGTTATCTACCTGCCCCTCATGCCCCGCCTCTTTATGGCCGTGCGCATGGAAGATCGCTTCCCCATTATTGACATCCTGCTGCAAACGCCCTCCATCCCCGATAACTGCCACTGGGGCCTCTTTTTACGCAACCACGACGAGCTGACCCTGGCCATAGCCACCGACACCGAACGGGATTACATGTACAAAGTTTATGCCCACGACCCGCAGGCCCGGCTAAACCTGGGCATCCGCCGCCGCCTGGCCCCTCTGCTGGGCAATAACCGGCGCAAAATTGAGCTGCTGAACGGCCTGCTCTTCTCGCTGCCGGGCACTCCTATCCTCTATTACGGGGATGAGCTTGGCATGGGCGATAATATTTATCTGCCCGACCGGAACGGCGTCCGCACCCCCATGCAGTGGAGCGCCGACCGGAACGCCGGCTTCTCCTCGGCCAACCCCCAACAACTGCACCTGCCGGTTATCATTGACCCGGAGTATCATTATCAAACCGTCAATGTAGAAACGCAGCAAAATAACTTCCACTCCCTGCTCTGGTGGACTAAACGCCTCATCGCCCTCAGAAAACGCTACCAGGCCCTGAGCCTGGGCAGCCTTGAGTTTCTTTACCCGGACAATCACCGGGTGCTGGTCTTTTTGCGCCGCTACCGGGACGAGTGCATTTTAGTGGTGGCTAACCTGTCGCGCTTTGTGCAGTGTGTTGAGCTAAACCTTGCCGCTTTCAAGGGCCAAACCCCCATTGAACTCTTTAGCCGGACAGAGTTCCCCCCCATCGGCGAGTGGCCCTACCTGCTCACCCTTGGCCCTCACACCTTTTACTGGCTGGCCTTGCAGCCGCTGCCCGAAGAAACCTCTGCGGTTGTCGCCGGCCCTACCGTCGCCGAACTCCCAACTCTGACCGTGACCGGCGCCTGGGAAGGGGTCTTTAAAGGTCGGGCCAAAGCGGCCCTAGAGGCGGCTTTACCGGCTTATATGCACCCTCGCCGCTGGTTTGGCTCTAAAGCGCGCACCATTCGAAGCGCAGAAATTGTCGAGGCCCTGGCGATAACCCAAACCGGCTATCTAACCCTGATCCGGGTGAACTACACCGAGGGCGAACCGGAAACTTACATGCTGCCGCTCGCCTTTGCCGGCGGCCAACGGGCCGACGACCTGCGCCGTGAACGTCCCCAGGCGGTGGTGGCTAAGGTGCAAACGCCTGCCGGGCCGGGCATTTTGTACGATGCCGTTTGGGAGAACCGTTTTTGTGAGGCCCTGTTAGATCTGATCGGCCGGCAGCAGCCGCTCAAGGGGAGCGCCGGCGACTTGCTGGCTTCGGCTACGGCTGTTTTGCCGCAACTGCGCGGGCCGGACGAGTCTGGCCTGGCCCCGGCGCTGCTGGGCGCGGAGCAGAGCAATACCTCTATCCGCTACGGCGACCGGCTCATCCTGAAGCTCTTTCGCCGCCTGGAAGCCGGCGTCAATCCCGACCTGGAAATCGGCCATTTTCTGACCCAACAAGTCAGCTTTGCTCACATTCCACCCGTCGCCGGGGCGCTTGAGTATCGGCGCAGTGGGGTTGCCGCCGCCGAGCCGGTCACCCTGGCCATTTTGCAAGGCTTTGTGCCCAACCAGGGCGACGCCTGGCGTTATACCCTGGCCGCCCTGGGCCGTTACTTTGAGCGCGTCCTGACCCAAACACAGGGGGGCCTGGAAACGGCCGCTTTGCCCGCCCAGTCTCTGCTAGACCTGGCCCAACAGGATATTCCGGGGCTGGCCTACGAATTGATCGGCACGTACCTGGAGGCGGCCCAACTTTTAGGGCAGCGCACGGCTGAACTTCACCTGGCCCTGGCCTCCCGCACCGATGACCCCGGCTTTGCCCCCGAAGCCTTTACGCCCGGCTACCAACGGCCCCTGCATCAGGGCATGCGCAATTTGACCGGGCGAGTCTTTCAGCTTTTGCGGCAGCGCCTGAAGAACTTGCCAGACACGGTGCGCCCCGACGCGCAACAGGTGCTCAATCTTGAGGCCGAGATTCTCAACCGCTTCCACTCGCTCCTGGATCAGCAGCTCACGGCTCTGCGCATCCGCACTCACGGCGATTATCACCTGGGGCAGGTGCTTTATACCGGCAAGGATTTTATGATCATTGACTTTGAGGGCGAACCGGCCCGCACGCTCCAGGAACGGCGGTTAAAACGCTCGCCCTTACAGGATGTGGCCGGGATGCTGCGTTCCTTCCACTATGCCGCTTATGCCGCCTTTTTTGAGCAGTTAAATCTGGGGGTAGTGCAGCCCAGGGGGCAGGCCGGGCTAGAAGCCTGGGCACGCTTCTGGTATGGGTGGGTCTCGGTTGCTTTCCTAAAAACTTACCTGGAGGTGGTTGGTTCAGCGCCCTTCCAGCCCGCCACCTTAGGAGAGGTCAGGATTTTGCTCAATGCCTATCTTTTAGAAAAAGCGGTTTATGAATTGGGCTATGAATTGAACAATCGTCCTGACTGGGTAAAAATTCCGCTGCAAGGCATCTTGCAAACCTTGTAGCGGCAGTGTGACTCTCATGACAAGAGGAATTTATCTATGAACTTACACCCATTAACATGGCTGCGTCTGATTGCAATGGTGCTGGTAGGAATGGCCTGGTGGCTCCGGCCGGGTTTGAGCCTGGCCCAGGAGTCGGTCACGGTGCTGCTTGACCCGGTAGGTGGGTCTGGGGTTAGCGGCGTCGCCACCCTGACCGCTGCCGGAGCCGGTACCAGCGTAGAGCTTAACCTTAAAGGGTTAGCGCCGGGCGCAACCGCTGCGGCCAGGATGCAGGCCAACACTTGCGCCAGGCCCAGCGCCAGTTTTGCCGTCTTGCCTAATCTCACAGCCGACGCGGCCGGCCAGGCCGCAGCCGCTGGCGCAGTGCTCTTCCGGGGAACCGAGGAGGTGGCCCTGGCAACCATGGCCGACGGCGGGCATGTCATCACCATCCAGACCGACCGGATGGTTGCTTGCGGGGTCATCCCGGCCTTAAGTGGGGGTGCGGCTCCGGCGGCCCTGCCGGGAACCGGGGGCGCTGCCGGCTGGCTGCTGCCCGCCACCCTGGCAATGCTTGGCCTGTGGGCTTTGTTGGCCGGGCTGTTTTTACACCAGGCTCGTTAGTTTTCCGCAACCTGCCTCGCTGCACTCTGAAAAGCTTCCCGGAGGCTCGCTGATGGACAAAATCGGCTGCAAACCTACCGCTTGTCTCTGGCAGCCGGCCTCCGGGAGCTAAACTGCCCTGCTTTTCAGACAGCTTCCTAAGATATTCCCACACCGTTTGGCTTATCCTTACCCTTATCTTTGCCCCCGGCCTCAAAGCGCAGGCGGGTGGGCTTGGCCTGCAAGCCAAAATCGGTGTAGGTTGGATGCAGTTGCACCAAGGCTACGGTCCACAGGTAAAAGCCGGTGCGGTCCTGAACCCCGGCGGCCTGGCGAATGTCAATCTTTAGGCGATACCTGTTTTTACCGATGCGCTCAATCCGGCCCTCTTGCTGATCCAGGAGGGCGTCATGCGCTCCCATGGGCGGCTCTCCATCACGCCACACCCGTACCTCAAAACCAAACTCGGCCGGAACCGGCCCGCTCCATTCCCACTCAAAGGTAGTGGGGCCGTAGGAGGGATCCTCTAACGAGAGGGGGGCCAGCAGCGCA
>CAZDMM010000622.1:0-4915 GCA_964505845.1 uncultured Caldilineaceae bacterium | reverse complement strand
TCACTGGGAGTTAGAATTCCCGGAGGTTTTCTTTGACGCCAGCGGTGGGCTGATCCCCGGCGCGGGCTTCGAGGCCGTCATCGGCAACCCACCTTACGTGCGGCAGGAGGGGCTGAGCCATTTCAAGCCCTACTTTGCCCAGGCTTACCCGGAAGTTCACACTGGAACCGCGGATTTGTTTGTGTACTTTTTTGGCCGGGGCTTGCAGCTTTTGAGCGAGGGGGGCCGGCTGGCCTACATCAGCAGCAATAGCTGGCTGCGGGCCAACTACGCCACCCCGCTGCGTGCTCACCTGCGCGGCCAAACTACCGTAGAAACGCTGCTGGATTTGGGCGATAATCGCGTCTTTGCCGACGCGCCCGACCTGTACCCAGCCATCCACGTGGTGCGCCGTGAAATGCCGCCTGCCGAGCACACGGCGCAGGTAGCCGTTTTCACTCGCGGCGAAGGGCTGGCTCAATTTGAGGCACAGGTGGCGGCCAAGCTCTCGCCCCTGACCATCCACGACCAGCCCGATTCCGGCTGGCAGCTTGACGACGCCGGGCGCGGCATTTTTGCCAAATTGATGAAGGCAGGCAGGTCGTTGGGTGAAGTGGTCAACGGGCAAATGTATCGCGGCGTGCTGACCGGCTTGAACGAAGCCTTTATCATTGACCAGGCCACTCGTGACGGGCTGGTGCAGGCAGACCCGGCCAGTGCGGAGATTATCAAACCCATCTTGCGCGGTGAAGATTTGCGGCCCTGGTATCAGGAAGATGAAGGACGGTGGCTGATTTTGTTTCCATCCGGTTGGACCAAAGGCCACTTTGGTTCAGGGATGGATGAAGAGAAAGCCCAAGCAGAAGTTGCCAAGCTCTTTCCAGCAGTTTTTGAGCATCTAAACCGTTTCGTCGCTGCTGCTCGTAAGCGACAGGACAAGGGCGATTATTGGTGGGAGTTACGTCCTTGCGATTATTATGATGCTTTTGAGAAACCAAAGATTTTCTGGCCCGACATATCAAAATTTCCTCGTTTCTCTTGGGACACATCGGGCTACTATTTGGGTAATACAGGTTACATTGTTGTCACTGAAGACCCCTGGTTGCTCGGTTTTCTGGCTTCACGCTGCGCCTGGTTTTTGATTTCGAGAACTTCGATTGCGCTGGGCGAACGAGCCGGAGCAATGCGTTATCGCCTGATTGACCAATACATGCGCCCTTTACCCATCCCTAACGCCCCCGCCGCCGAGCGGGAAGCCATCGGCAGTTTGGCGATAGCCATTACGGAACAAGCCCGCGCCCGCTACCAGCTTCACCGGCACAGCCGCCACCGTTTGCTGGATTTGAGACCTCAAGGGTCTCTCAGACCCTTGAGGTCTGACTCTGGGGGTCTCACCCAAAAACTGACGGCCTGGTGGGAGTTGGATTTCGCCGCCCTGCGGGTCGAGCTGCAAAAAACCTTCAAACGGGATATTCCGCTGGCTGAACGGGATGGGTGGGAAGACTGGCTGGTTCAGCGCCGCCGCCAGCATCAGCAGTTCACGGCTGAGATTGTCCGCCTGGAAAGGGAGTTGAATGAGCGGGTCTACGCCCTGTTTGGCCTGTCCCCGGCGGAAATCCGCCTCATCGAGGCCAGCACCAAGTATCGGTATGGGGAAGTGTGAAAGGTGGCTGAGGTTTTAATCTCGGCTCCAATTCACCTCAATGCTGGCATCGTCAGAGAAATCCTGGTATTCCACCCTGAGAGTGTGTGCGCCAGCGCCGACATCCTTAAAGATGGCGCTGACCGTGCCGCCGTGGTCGGAGTCTTCCTCCAGGATGAGCCAATTATCCAGAAACACTTTGACCCGATCCTCTTCCGCCAGTCGGACGGTGAATTCGTAATCGCCCGCCTCTAAATTCACGGTGCGCTGCCAGCGTACCGAAAAGTCGTCGTTCATACCGGGGGCCGGCTCGTCGTTGTCCCAATCAAAATCTATATCCTCATCCTCCCGCACCAACACCGCCGCATCGCGGAAGTCGGGGTTATTATAGTATTCGCCCACCCATTTATTCCCTGAAACCAGGGTTTTCTCGAACCAAACCTTGAGGTGAGCATCCCCGGCGGCCTCAAAGAATTCAACGGTGAGGGTATGCGGCCCGGCCTTGATGTCGGCAAAAACGCCGGAGTGAAGCACATAGGGGTTGGTGTTCCACTCGTCAATCACCAGCCAGCCATCCAAATACAGCTTGACTCCATCATCCACGTCGGCCAAAAAACGGTAATCGCCATCCTCAAACTGAAAGCTGCGCGTCCAGCGCGCCGAGAAATTATCGGTGGGGACGCCTGGGCCGGGACTGCCCCCACCCCAGTTAAAATCAAGCGCCGGGTCGTCGCGCACCAGCACCGGCTGACCGGCCAGGTTGGGGTTGTCGTAATACTCGCCGCGCCAATTGGCCGGAGAGGGTGGGGGCAAGGTGGGAGTGGCCGGGGGCGGCGGGGTGAAGGTGGGCAGAGCAGGCGTGGGGGAGAGGCGAGGGGTGGGAGAGGCGAGGGTGGGAGAGGCGGTGGGTGAAGGTGAGGCGAATGGGGCGGGTGCGCTCCCCTCGGCCAGCGGCAGGCGCGAGAGATCGCCCTGGCAGGTTACATCATTGGCGTTGACCCAACCCATTTCTTGCCCTTGCGTTTGAACTTGCAGCCACAACTCCGCATCGGCATAAGTTTTGAAGGCCAAAAACGGCGTCCCGGCGGCCAGGGTTTTGACGGTGGCAAAGCTGGAGCCGGGGTCGCTTTGCAACGGCAGCTTGCCGGGGCCGGTCACACACGGCACAACGAAGAGGGCCACCGGAGCGCCCGGTGTGGGAGAGGCTACAGGCGAAAGCGACGGCAGGGTGTCGCCTTCACGGGCCAACGCAGTGGGGCTGGGGGTGGCGGGGGCCGGAGTGGGAGCAGAGATGGGCGTAGCCGGCGGGGAGGTACTGGCCGGAACAACAAACATTGCGGTTGGGGTGGGGGTTAAATCAGCGACGATAGGGGCAGCGGTGGGTGGAGTTTCGGTGGGGGCGCAGCCGCCCAGGAGAGTGAAGGTCAACAGCCCAAAAAGGGCAATTATTTGGTGATAAGTTCGGTTTTCCATAGTTGTCTCGCCTAAAATATACGTCAGCAGGCTGGAAAACCTTCAATCCTTATTCAATTCTAGCTACGACCAAAACCCTTCATGAACCGCCCAGGCTTCTTCTTCGATGAGCGGCCCAACCACCTCAACCGGGCGGGCGCAGCGGGCAAATACCTCGCGGCAGGGCAAGCGCATGGTTTCATTTTCGGCGTGGCTGCCGATACGGCCATATAACTGTTCCTCGCTCAAGGCAAAGACAACCCGGCCAATTTGGCCCCAATGAATGGCCCCGGCGCACATAGCGCACGGCTCGGTGCTGGTATAGAGGGTGCATTTTTGCAAAATTTCGGGCGCAAATTGCCGTGACGCTTGCCGAACGAGATTTGTTTCGGCGTGGCCGGTGCAATCGTGCTCGGTGTTAACGGTATTTTCCGCTTCCAGGAGCACTATGTTATTCTCGTCAACCAAAATAGCCCCAAAGGGGTGATTACCGTGCCTCCGGGAGCGTTGGGCCACGGCAATGGCCCGGCGCAAGTGCTGTAGATGGGTGGGGTCTGTCATAAGCCTCCTGAAGCTTTAACATTCTCGTGCCGTTCACCGGCCATCATCAATCCCAACTCTTCCGTGGTGGTTTGGTCACTGTCCACAATACCCATAATTTCGCCGCCAAACATCACCACAATCCGGTCCGAGAGCGCGCGGATTTCGTCCAGGTCTTCGGAGATTAGCAGGGTGGCTAACCCTTCGGTACGTTGTTGCAGAAGTTGGTTGTGAATATACTCGGTGGCGCCAATATCCACACCACGGGTGGGTTGGGCGGCAATCAGCACGCGCGGCCGGCGGGTTTGCTCACGGGCCAGCACCACTTTTTGGATATTCCCGCCCGATAAATTTTTTACCGGCGTGTCCTGACTGGGCGTTTTGATCGTGAAGCGCTGAATCAGCTCGATGGCTCGCTGGGCAATAGCTTTGAACTGCAAAAAGATGCCGTGACTATAGGGTGGCCGGGTGTGGTCGCGGAGAATGAGGTTTTCGGCTACGCTGAAATCTTTAATCACGCCATCCAGCATGCGCTCTTCGGGGATGTAAGATAGGCCGGCCTGAATCATCTCTGCGGGGGGGAGGTTGGTCACGGGTTTATTATCCAGCGTAATCCGGCCCGACGAAACCGGCCACAAGCCGGCGATGACTTCAGCCAGTGGTTTTTGCCCGTTCCCTGATACGCCGGCTACCCCCACAATTTCACCGCTACGCACCTCTAAATTGATGTTGCGTAATATCGGCATGTGGCGATGATTGGTAGCGTTAACATTCTCGAGCTTAAGCCGCACTTCTCCTACCGGAACTGGTGAGCGGGTGCGCTCCAGGGCCACTTCTCGCCCCACCATCATTTGGGCCAGGTCGCGTTTGCTTGCCCCCTCCGTAAACCGTGTGCCCACCAGCTTACCATTACGCAGCACCGTCACCCGGTCGGTCAGGTCTAAAATTTCGTGCAATTTGTGGGAGATAAAAATCAGGGCGTGACCCTCTTTGGCCATTTGGCGAAAGATTACAAAGATGTCGTCTACTTCCTGAGGGGTTAAAACCGCCGTTGGTTCATCTAACACCAGCAAAGCGGCTCCACGATAAAGGGCTTTCATAATTTCGACCCGCTGCTGCTGTCCGACCGCGAGGGAAGAAATCGTGGCCGTAGGGTCTACCTGTAGACCATATTTAGTGGCAAGCTCGCGAATCCGCTCAGAGACTCGATCCAGATCAAGTTGTGGTTCCCGCGATGATTTTAGCCCCAGGGCCACATTCTCGGCCACGGTCAGGTTGTCCACCAGCATAAAGTGTTGATGG
>CAZDMM010000621.1:1274-4925 GCA_964505845.1 uncultured Caldilineaceae bacterium | reverse complement strand
GGTGACGATGATTGAAAACAAAATTCGCTGGGTGCGGTAATACTTATGGATTTTCGTTTCGATATAATTTTTAACAGCGGCTGGCTGCTTTTGCAGGGCGCGGGGATTGCCCTGGGCGTGGCTTTAATGTCTCTGGCTGTGGCCCTGGTGGTGGGTCTGCTGGTGGCCGGCCTGCGCATGTCCCATTTGGCCCTGCTGCGAGCGCCTGCCTTCATCTATATTCAATTTTTCCGGGGCACGTCCTTATACGTTTTTATTATGTGGCTATTTTTTGGCCTGACCATCGTCACCGGCCTGAAATTAAGCCCCATTACGGCGGCGGTAGTGGCCCTGGGCGCGCTCAACAGCGCCTACATGGCCGAAATCTACCGCTCCGGCCTCGGCTCGGTCTCCAAAGGGCAGTTTGAGGCTTCACGCGCCCTGGGCTTGACCTCTTTTCAAACCTATTGGGATGTCATTATTCCCCAGGCTTTGCCCGTAATTATTCCCGCCACCATGAACCTGTTCACCGATTTGCTCAAAGACTCCTCCCTGGTGGGCGTCATCGGCATCCCCGATATTATGCGCACGGCGGCCCGCCTGGCTAACCAGCACTTCCGCCAATTTGAATTTTACACCGCCGCCGCCGCCATCTATGTCATCATTATCCTTTTTGTCTCCCGCGTCCTGGTGGTGCGTGTGGAGCGATACTTCCGCCGCTCCCAAATCCGCGCTTAGCCCTCCATCTGCCTAGAAACCTTTGCCCTGCCAGCCTCAAAGGTCTCTACGACCTTTAAGGCCAGTGAAATATACCTCCCCGGCCTCTTGATTTGAAAAATACGTGTCCTTGTGATACTATTAAAACGTTTTAACCACCTGTCTATACGGATTTCCCCTCAAGTAAATGAAGTGATAAACGTAAGGGAACCTGTGTTATGCCTGTAACCATTGTTGATGTCGCCAGGTTGGCCGGGGTGTCGCCGGGCACTATCTCCAATGCCCTGTCCGGTAAACGCCCGGTGGCCGAGGCCACCCGCGAGCGCATTTTCAAGGCGATTGCCGAATTAGGGTATGAACCTAATTTATTGGCCCGCAGCCTGGTCAGGCAAAAAAGCTGCCTCATCTCGGTAGTGGTTAAAGATGCTAAAGAGCTGGGTTACTATGGTTACTCCTCTACGCTGACCGGCATCCAACAAAAAGCCAATGAGTTAGGCTATTTGTTGATGCTTCATTTCATCAGTGACTCCTCCGAGAGCAGCGTCAGGGCTGTACTCACCGAGGCCAAGGCCCATCAGGCGGCGGGCATTATTTGGGCGGTCCACGAGTTTGGGCAAAACCGAGCCTGGCTACAGCGTGTCCCCCTGGAACAGTATCCGCCCCTGGTGTTTTTACACATGCACCCTACGGCCGGGCTGACCGTCGTGGCCATTGATAACCGCGCCGGGGCAAAAATGGCTGTGGAACATCTCATCGCCCAGGGCTGCCGCACCATTGGCTTGATAGCCGGCCCTTTAGATTGGTGGGAAGTGCAGGAGCGGATTGCCGGCTGGCGCGAGGCTTTGGCGCAGGCCGGCTTGAACCCCTCAGATGAGCTGATGGTCGCCGGAGATTGGTTGTCGGACAGCGGCAAATTGGGCATGCGGGTGCTGCTAGAGCGCTGCCCCGGCCTGGATGGGATTTTTGTCTGCAACGACACCATGGCCCTGGGGGCGCTGCACACCGCCCATACCTGGGGCATCCCTGTGCCAGACCGCTTACGGGTGGTTGGTTTTGATAACATCCCCGAAGCCGACTCCTTTTGGCCCCCGCTCACCTCGGTCAAGCAGGGGTTAAGGCAGTTGGGCGCAGTGGCGGTGCTGCAGCTCCACCAGCTTATCGAAGCCCAAGAAAACGCAGAAACCCCCTTCCAACCCACTCAGACCGTCCTCCGCCCCGAGCTGGTGGTTCGGGCCAGTTCGTTAAGAAATGCACAATTTTGACAGCTTAAAACGTTTTAATTATAATACAGGTAATTAAAACGTTTTAAATCCACCCCTTTTACACCCTTTTATCCAACAGAGGTTCAATGATGAAAACTCATAAATCCACCTTTGCGCTTTTCTTTGGAAATCGCGGCTTTTTCCCGGCCTCCCTCATTGCTCAGGCCAGAGAGGACCTGCCCCGGCTCTTGCGCTCGTGGGGACACGAGGTTCTGCTGCTGGACGAGGCGGCCACGCGCTATGGCGCGGTCGAAACCCGCGAGGAAGGCGAGCGTTACGCCAATTTTTTACAGGCCAACCGGGGCAAATTCGATGGGGTTATCCTCAGTCTGCCCAACTTTGGCGATGAGTTTGGCGCGGTCACAGCCCTCAAAGAGGCCGGCGTGCCCATTTTGATCCAGGCGTACCCCGATGAACTGGATAAGATGGGGCCGGCCCTCCGGCGAGACTCCTTTTGCGGCAAGCTGTCCATCATGGATGTCTTCCAGCAGTTTGGGGTCAAATTTACCGCCCTTAAACCGCATGTGGTAGACCCGCACAGCCCGCAATTTAAGGATAATGTTGATTATTTTGACCGGGTCTGCCGGGTGGTCAAGCGATTGAAGCACATGACGGTGGGCGCGATTGGCGCTCGCACCACGCCCTTCAAGACGGTTCGGATTGATGAAGTCACCTTGCAGCAGCACGGAATTACCGTCGAAACGCTGGATTTGGCCGAGGTCATTGCCAGGGTTAAAGCCATATCCTCTGATACCGACGCCTACCAGGCCAAAGCCGCTTTTTTCAAAGAGTACGCGGTCTGGGATGGTGTGCCGGCCCGTGCCTTTGACCACCTGATCAAGCTGGGGGTGGTGCTGGACGAAATTATCCAGGGCTACCACATGGACGCCATCGCCATTCGCTGTTGGTTGGAGCTGCAGCAGCAGTTGGGAATTTCGCCCTGCGTTTTGTTGGGCGCGCTGAACAACAACATGCTCCCGGCGGCCTGCGAGGTTGACCTGGGCAGCGCCATCAGCATGTATCTCTTGAGCCAGGCTTCGGGCGAGCCGCCGGTCTGTTTGGATTGGAACAACAATTACGCCGCCGAGCAAGACAAGTGCATCTTGTTCCACTGCGGGCCTGCGCCCAAGGCCATCATGCAAGAAGGGGCACGGGTGACCGACCACGCTATCCTGGAAACCAGCCTGGGCAAAGGCTGTAGTTACGGCCCTCACGTGGGCCGCATCAAGCCCATGCACTTCACCTTTGCCAACTTACTGACCTCGAATGGGGCGATCAACGTTTACCTGGGCCAGGGCCGTTTTACCGAAGACCCGATTCCCCCCGACTTCTTTGGCGTGGCCGGGGTGGCCGAAGTTGACCATCTGGAAGAGGTGCTGCTCTACCTGGGGCGCAAGGGCCACCGCCACCACGTTAATTTGACCCGCGGCTTCTTCCAGTCGCCGCTGCAAGAAGCGTTGGGGCAGTATTTGGGCTACCAAGTAGACTTACCCCAGGCAGGCTGACCGATGCGAACCGTCAAAGAGATTATGGAAAATGCGCGCCAGGCCAGAGTGGTCATTCCGGCCTTCAATATCCCCCATTTGCCCATGGTCAGGCCGGTCATCGAGGCGGTGGTAGACCAGAACGCCTTTGCCCTGCTCGAAGTAGCCCGCCTGGAGTGGCTCAAATTTGAGGCCAAAAGTATGGCCGC
>CAZDMM010000621.1:1002-1264 GCA_964505845.1 uncultured Caldilineaceae bacterium | reverse complement strand
ATTGATGAGGACAACCAGCGGGTGGATTATCTAGCCTTGATCGGCGAGGCCATTGCCTTGGGCTATCCTTCGGTGATGGTGGATGGCTCTCGCCTCAGCCTGGCCGAGAATATCGCGGCCACGCGGCAGGTGGTCGAGCTGGCCCATCCGGCCGGGGTGGTCGTCGAGGCGGAATTGGGCGCTATCCTGGGCCACGAAGCCGGCCCGCTCCCGCCCTATGAAGAGCTTTTTGCCTCCGGGCGCGGCTTTACCGATGTCGAAG
>CAZDMM010000621.1:0-992 GCA_964505845.1 uncultured Caldilineaceae bacterium | reverse complement strand
GTGGCCGAAAGCGGCTGCGATACTCTCTCGGTGGCGATTGGCAGTATTCACGGGGCGGTTTCCGGGGTATTGAAAGATCAGCCCAAGGTCGAGGCCCGGTTGAACCTGGAGCACCTGGAGCGGCTGCACCAGGCCGCCGGGATTCCTCTGGTTCTGCACGGCGGGTCCGGCATTAAGCGCGACTACCTGTTAGCCGCCGTGCAAAGGGGCATTACCAAGGTCAATGTCGGCACAGAAATTCGCCAGGCGTATGAGACGGCCCTGCGCCAGACCGGGCAAGTGGCGGCGGCTCAACAGGCCGTTTATGAGCGGACAACCTGGCTGCTCCACGATTATTTTGCCCTGACCGGCAGCCGGGATTTGGTCAATCCCTCATAACCTCTCATGCCGTATGAAGACCCTGATGAGATTTGATTTTCAAAATTGGTGATAGGGTAGAAAGATTGGAGGGCTGGAAGATTGGAAGGCTGGAGATTTGCAACCTTCCAACCTTCCAGCCTTCCATTTTTTCGGTGGTCAATTCAACTCATGCACCGTTCGGCGGATGATGTCATCCTGGGTGGCCTTGTCCAAAGTGACAAACAGGGCGCTGTAGCCGGCCACGCGCACCACCAAATCCCGGTATTGTTCGGGATTTTTTTGCGCCGCCAGCAGGGTGGCGGTGTCAATGGTGTTGAACTGCACGTGCCAGACCTTCAAGTTGCGGAAGCCTTTGAGCAGCGTGACCAGCCGCTTCAGCCCGGCCTCGTCGGCCAGGGCGGCCGGCGAGAGGCGCAAATTGAGCAGTTGGGCCAGCATTTTGATCGCCGGCAGCTTGCTGACCGAGCGCAGAAGGGCTGTTGGCCCGCCGGTGTCGGTGCCGTGCATGGCCGATACGCCCTCGGCAATCGGCTCGCCGGCCTTGCGGCCATCGGGCGTGGCCCCGATTTTGGAGCCAAGCGGCACGTTGGCCGAAATGTTGCTGGTCGAACCGGCATAGCCGCCGCCAACCG
>CAZDMM010000620.1:4709-4927 GCA_964505845.1 uncultured Caldilineaceae bacterium | reverse complement strand
AGCCCTTCCAGGTTGCCCTGGATGACGGTGAGCGGGGTGCGCAGCTCGTGGGTTACGTCGGCCAGCAGGTTGCGGCGCTGTATCTCGTTGAGCTGCAGCCGTTCCGTCATAGCATTGAAGGCCCGCACCAGGGCGCGCACTTCCCTGGGGCCATGCTCGGCCACCCGGGTGGAGTAATCCCCGGCCTCTACCCGTCCCACCGCTTCCATCAGCTCGCC
>CAZDMM010000620.1:0-4699 GCA_964505845.1 uncultured Caldilineaceae bacterium | reverse complement strand
CCACCGGGGTGGCGACTCGCCGTAATAACCGCCCGACCAGCATGAATAACAACAAACCCACCAGGAAAACACCACAAAAGAAGAAAGGCGGCGGGCCTTCGTGCGGAAAGGGCGGTTTCCCCGGACCGATAAAGGTGAACCAGGAAATGAGCGCCCCCACCCCGGCCGCCATTAAGGTTAGAATCACCAACAAGCCAAGAATACGCCAAAAGATAAAACGGCGCATTTTAGACCAGGGCGGCCGGTGCGGTGGCCAGGGTTCATCGTCGGGCCACCAGGGCGGGCGGCGGTGGGGAGTGTGAGGAGGTTTCATTTAGGTATCATTTTTCAGAACCTTCCCGGAAGCTGTGGTTTAGGCCAAGTTTGATGGTAATCAGCGAGTTTCGCTCTCAAGCGAGCTTCCGGGAAGGTCTTGCACTACGCACCACGCATCACGTTTCTACTCATCGGCAAATTTATACCCAACGCCGTAGACTGTCAACACGTAACGCGGCTCGCGAGGGTTTGGCTCCAGCTTGCGGCGGATGTTTTTGATGTGGGCGTCAATAGCCCGCTCATACGACTCAAAAGCCACGCCATGCACCGCGTCGAGCAACTGGGCGCGGGTGAAGATGCGCCCCGGCTGGCGGGCCAGGGCGGCCAGCAGTTCAAATTCGGTTGGGGTCAGCTCGATAGGGCGCTGGGCCAGGGTAGCCCGCAAGCGCGGCACGTCCAGCGTTAACTCGCCCAGGCGGATCAGCTCTTCCTGCACCGGGGTGGTTTCGGCCCGGCGCAGCACCGCCCGCACACGGGCCACCAGCTCTTTGGGGCTGAAGGGCTTGGTCAAATAGTCATCGGCCCCCAATTCCAGGCCGATCAGTTTATCGGTCTCTTCGCCGCGCGCGGTGAGCACAATGATGGGCACGTTAGACTCTTTGCGCAAGGCGCGGATAACATCCAGGCCATCCAGGTCGGGCAGGCCCAAATCCAGCACGATGAGATTCGGCTTGGCCGAGCGAGCCGTCGCCAGGGCAATTTTGCCGGCCTCGGCGGTCAAAACGGTAAAGCCGGCGTGGTGAAGGTAATCACGGGCTAACTGGAGTATTTTGGTTTCGTCATCCACAACGAGAATGGTTTTCATTTTTAACGCAAAGTCGCCAGGACGCCAAGGTGTAAGAAAAGGATAGAGTCATTTATCATATCTTCTCGATACCTCATTGACAAATTGTAATCAGGCTAAAGGTGATTGGCGCTTGGTCAACCTAGAGGAGCAAAGTGCCAGTCACCAGAAGCGTTAGGATGATTTATGCTTTTTGGAAGACTAACTGGTGGTGTATGAAAGAACCAAAGGACTCCGGGGTGAAGTTCAATTGGCCTTTTGATTTTCGGTTGACCAATTGTTTCTCAAGCTTAGTCATTTTCATGGAGTGACTCCTTGGTTCGGCAGTAAAGCCAGAAGATTGGAAGGCTGGATTAAGGGGCAACATCCAACCTTCCACGCCCGTCTGAGAGCCAAAGGTCCCCTGGTGGCGGGCAGTTCAACCTTCCAAACACTGCGCCAAAAATGCTTGTTAAAATCCTTTAGCTTTCTACTGACGAAGGGGGCGTTTGTTCTGCACTCTGGCTGTGGGCCTGGCGATGCCACTCGTCAAACATAGGCGGGACGCCCTTTTCCCAGGGGCCGTGCTTCCAGCCGTGCCCTCGGCCCCACGGACCGCCCCACATCAAACTCCGAAAGAGGGCAAAGATGAGGAAGAAGAAGAGCAGCGGCCATAAGCAGCCCAAAAAACCAAAACCGAACCCGAACGGGCGGTGAAACCAGAAGGGGCCGCCGTAATAGGGATAGAGTCTGGCTTCGGCTCCCGGCGGCAGGTCGGTCAATTTGCCGCTTTCTACCAATCCCTGGGCTACTCCGGCGTTGTAGGCATAGATGCCCAGACTCACGGCGCCGGCGATCAACAGCAGCGCCACCAAAATTCCCAACACAATTTTCCTGTTCACGTTTGTTTCTCCTTTAGGTGAAGAATAGTTTTATTTTATGAACAGGAGTTTAGTGCTCAATTGTGAAGTGATTGTGAAGGAGCCGTGGAGAGATTGCGGAGGAGGGGTGGAAAAAGATTTCATCTGATCTTCCAACCTGCCATGCTTCGAGCCAGAGGCCCCCTATGGGCAAGTTACTACAAATTTGGGGTTCAAAGATCATTGGGCTTGAAATGCAGCCAATTTGTCGGCCAAATCCTGGGCGGTATCATTGCCGCGAATGCGAATCCGGGGTAATTCAAAACGGTTATCATAAGACTCGGTCGCGCCCCATTGGGTGGTCACGGCGCCCCAAAACCTGGCCGAGTCTAGCACTTTGATGACCAGGTCATCGTAACGGCCGGCCGGGTACGAGAAGAAACGTACCGGCTCGCCAATACGCTGCTCGATGGCCTCGCTGGAGCCGACAATTTCATAAACCAAAAAATCCACATCGCGCTGCCGCATATCCAGGTGGCGATAGCTGTGAGAACCAAATTCCATGCCGGCCCGGTGCATCGCTTTGACCATATCCCAGGAGAGATAATCCACGTTGTTCTCATCAATGGGCTGGGTGAAGATGAAAAAAGTGGCCGTAAACCCATATTTTTTGAGGATAGGAAAAGCGTTCTTATAATGATCGCGGTAGCCGTCATCAAAGGTGATGATAATCGGCTTGGCGGGCAGTTGGATTACCCCTTTGATGGCATAGGCCAGTTGCTCCAGGGAGATAGTGTGATAGCCGGCCTGCCGCAGGTAGGCCAGGTGCGCTTCAAACTGCTCCGGTGAAATGGATAAATCGCGTCGCACGGCGTCGGCGCCGGCGGGCGGGGCGGAGAGATAGTGATACATCAAAATGGGCGCGTGCAGGGTGATTGGCTGGGGGGTAGAGGTGGGCGGGGCCGGGGTGTGGGTAGGGCCGGGTGTATCGGCGGCGCGGGTGGGCAGCGGGGTTGCAGTTTGGGTAGGCGGTTTGGGCGTAGCCGTATAGGTTGAGCTGGGAGAGGGCGTTGCCGGGGGGGTGGAGGTAAAGGTGGGGCGAAGCGTCGGCGAGGCCGTAACCGCAGCCACCGAGATGCTGTCGCTGCTGCCCAGGGCAATCAATCCCACCCCCAACTGGAACCCAACCACCGAAAGTAGCAGCGGGGCGATAAACCAATAGCGAGCGACAGCCCGCATTTTTGAAATCACTACGATTGTCCTGCCAAATGATGTAAAGCGACTGGAAGTATACGTGGAGCAAGGAGGGTTGTCAAAGTTAAGTTGTTTGACATTTTTACTCTTCCTCAAAATCTTCCAACTCCCCAGACGGGGTCAGTAGCTTGACGCGCAGCTCCAGCTTATCAAGCTGTTGATTGCACCGTTTAGCCAGCTCCATGCCCTGTTGGTACAGGGCAACGGCTTCTTCCAGGGGCAGGTTGCCGGTTTCCAGGCGCTGCACCGTTTCTTCCAGGGCACGATAGGCCTGCTCAAAGCTCATGGTTTCAAACGCGGATTGGTTGTTGTTCATCATGTTATCCCAAAATAGATTCAAACGTCAGGCCGCCGGCTGCTGCCGGCCGGCCATTTCATGTTGTGGCAGTCAGCGCCCGGCCGCTTGCCGTCGTTTTTCCCACTCCAGCGACCACTGCACCGCCCGTTTGATACCCTCGCTAAAGGACACTTGTGGCTCATACCCCAGCAATCGTCTGGCCTTGCTCAAATCGGCCACGTAAAAACTAATTTCGCCGGGCTGAATTGGCCGGTCAATGATGGTGGGAGTCACCCCCAGCGTGGCGGCTACCGTTTCGGCCAGATACCCCAGCGAAGCCGGGCTGCCGGAGCTGAGGTTAAAGGTTTCATTGACGACCTGGCCCCGCTGTAACTGCTCAATCCCCAAGATCAAGCCCTGCACGCAGTCATCAATATAGGTAAAATCTATCACTTTAGTGCGATCAAAGATGGTGACCGGCTCACCCCGGCGCATCTGATCAATGAAAATATGTAAGACCCGGCTCATCCGCTCGATGTCATTGTCATAGCGTCCGTAAACATTGCTCAGGCGGAAGACCAGGTATTTGAGGCCGTAACAGTTAGCATAGGCGTAAATCAACATCTCGTCGGCCATTTTGTAAGCGGCGTAGGGGCTGAGAATGTGGAAAACATCGGTCGTATCCTCGGCCACGGCGGGCGGCTGAGGGCGGCCATACACTTCGCGTGAACTGGTGAAGATGATGGGCAATTTATGCTGGCGGCAAAATTCTAACACGTTAAAGGTAATGGTGGTATTCTCGTGGGCGCGCCGGGGGTCTTTGACCAGTTCATGTACTTTGGCGTTGGCGGCCAGATGCACCACCAAATCCGGCCGAGCAAAGCCGCTCACCCTGGCGATTTCTGCCGCATCAGGCATGCCTTCTTCGGCCAAATCGCGCCGGATCAGGGGGATTTGATCGGTCCAGGTATTATCCCGTTTATCAAGCCCTAAGACTGAGAATCCTCTCTGGATGAGAGCCAGGCTCAAATTGGTGCCTACTTGTCCGCTGCTGCCGGTAATGAGGATGTTCAAGATGTTTTCTCCGAAGTAATTGAAGGTTAGATTTGTAATTTTCTAAACGTGGCGCGTGTTCCGTTGGCTAACGCACCACGCTTTACGCTTCACGCACTACAACTTCAAACTCCCCATCACTCACCTGTACCACCAGTTCATCCCCTGGGTGTACCT
>CAZDMM010000619.1:0-4928 GCA_964505845.1 uncultured Caldilineaceae bacterium | reverse complement strand
GGCACAAAAGTAACCCACACGGTAATTGTCGCACCGAGCATACCGGCCAGCACCGGCGACAACGGGCCGGGATGACGATAAGCGGCCATAAAGCCGACAAATTGCAGCACCATAATCAACGGGCCGGGGGTAGTTTCGGCCATGCCCAGCCCATCCAACATCTCGCGGGGAGTCAGCCAGCCAAATTTTTCTACCACTTGCTGGCCCACGTATACCAACACGGCGTAGGCCCCGCCAAACGTCACCATCGCCGCCTGGCTAAAGAAGCTCCCCAGGGTGAGGTAAATGCTGTCCCGGCCAAATAGGGCCGCCAGCAGCAGCAGCGGCCCAAACCACAACGCCAGCCAGATGGCGCTGACCCGCACAGCCCGGCCCAGCGAAGGGTGGGTATGGACTATAGCGGTATCGGTCAGGGCAACTTGAGAGTCGGACGCGGTCGGGTGGCCTTTGATGACGTAAAATTTGTCGGGCCAGAGGCGTCTGCCCAGATAGCCAATCACAGCCGCCGAGAGGACAATGAGCGGGAAGGGGACATCAAAGAAGAAGACGGCGATAAAGGCCAGCGCCGCCAGTCCCACCATGACCTCATTTTTGAGCGCCCGCCGCCCAATGCGGATGACCGCCTCGGCTACCAGGGCCATCACCGCCGGTTTGAGACCAAAGAACAGCGCCTGCACCAATATAGTTTGCTGAAAACTGGCATAAATCATACTGAGCCCCATAATGCTGAGAAAGCCGGGCAGCACAAACAAAGTTCCGGCCACCAGGCCGCCCGGCGCTTTGTGCAGTAACCAGCCGATATAGGTGGCTAACTGCTGCGCTTCCGGCCCCGGCAGCAGCATGCAGTAGTTGAGAGCATGCAGAAAGCGGTTTTCGCTGATCCAGCGTTTTTCTTCCACCAAAATGCGGTGCATCATGGCAATCTGGCCCGCCGGCCCGCCGAAACTGAGCACCGCGACTCTGACCCACACCCAAAACGCCTCACGGAAGGTGACGCCATGAACCGATGACTCAACCCTTGTTACGTTTAGTTTTGAAACTTGCGCCATTATCACCTTCCAAGAGATTAGAGATTAACAATCTCCAATCTCTAATACCTAAAGGGCACGCTGTCTCCAATTACCCATCCTTAAACTGTCCATTTGGCTTGCCCTGTCGAACCATTTCCTGGCAATAGGCATAGAGAGCATCATAGACTATCCACTCGGCCGCGTTGATTTCATGGTCATTGTTATAACCCAGGTGACGGAAACCCTCGGCGATAGCCTCCAGACCCGGCCCTTCTGGCTGCCGCCACAGTGCATTATCCGTATCTGCGCCGTTGACAATTTTACCCAACAAAACCAGGGCCGGGTTGCCGGCCAGGTTATACTTTTTGAGGATGGCCTCAAAGGAACATTCCTGGCCGTGATGACCCAGTTCAACGCCCGCCACATCATAGGGAATAGCCCCCTCACGCTCGGCCACGGCCAGCACCTCGGCGGCCGGCACGAACAAAAATTGGGCCTGCGAGTCTACAAATTTTTTGATCAACCAGGGACAGGCCACCCGGTCTACTTTTACTTTTTCACGGGTTATCCATTTCATGGTTGCCTCCTTTCAAAGGCAAAAAAGCGTTATAAAGTCCCTCAAATAAAGCCACGCCATGCGCCTCAAGGTCGGCGTCGCTGAAACTTGCCAATAACCAACCTTTGAGAATAGCGTCAAGGCCCGTGTTTTCTGGTCGCGTATACCGACCATCGCGCAAATCAATTTCGTGGACAAGCTCAGCGATAGCTTGGAGCGCTGGTTCGGTCAAGCCAAAGGCTCGGAGCATGGTCTCAAAGGTGCAGAGATTGCCCCGATGACCAAACTCAGCCTCGCTCATATCAAAAGTCACTTCATGCGGGTCTGGCTGGTTGGCATAACGAATGATGGCCTGGGGATTGATGAAGCGCCGAATTAACCAGACGCAGGCCAGGCGGTCTACATGCGGGCGGGGGCGAGTCACCCAGCCCTTATCCTGGTAGGCTTCGATGGCGGCCGGCGGTACTTCAGAAAGGGCAGCCAAACTGGGGGGACGGAGCGCCTGGGCTAACTTTGCCAGCCGCGCCGCTACCACCGCGCCTTCCGGACAGGCAAAGTAGTCAACTCGAGCAATGTCGGCATACTGGCGCTGCAATTTTTCAAGGATATTTTGAAGTGATGGGTTGTCCTCGCTTTTGGCCGAGCCGAGAGTTTGCTCCAGGTTCTCAAGCTGGTTTTCTAACTCTCGATACTCTTCGCGCCGAGTCGCCCGAAACAATTCAACCAGGTGCGCGTCATCCAGCCCTTCAAACTGCTCCACTTGCATCACCAACGCCTCACCCTGCGCCTGGCGAATTTCTTGAGCCAGCCACTGAAATGCCTCAACACAGTCATCTCGATTGGGCAGCACGTAAATACTGCCCACTGGAGAAATGGCGCCCAAGCGGCGCAGCCGCCGCCACAGCGTCACTCGTGGGCTGGAACGGGAGCTAGCCGGTAAAGAATAGGATAACACAATCCAGGACATGGTTGAATCTAAAGATATAGTAACATAAATTGCATTATTACGCAATATTTATTACATTAAAATATTTTGAATTTAAAAGCAAAAACCCGGCTTTTGAGAAAGCCGGGTGCAATCTCGTTCCCAAACTCAGTTTGGGAACGAGATTGAATTAAAAACGTTTTAACATTTAACCTTTAACGTTAAATGGGATGCAGCCCTGGAAATTCCAGGCCGGTGGTCTCCGGCCAGCCGAGCATAACGTTCATGCATTGAATGGCGCTGCCGGCGGCGCCTTTCATCAGGTTGTCAAGGGCGGCGATGACGACCAGCCGGTTAGCGCCTTCTTCCACCTCAAAGCCGACATCGCAGAAATTGGTACCGGCCAACAGCTTTGGCTCCGGGTAGCGGAAGATGCCTGTTTTCTGTTTGACCAGCCGGATGAACGGTTCCTGCTTGTACGCCTGGCGGTAGACTTTCCAAACCTCCTTCTCTTCGACCTTTTGGTTGAGCAGGCAGTGGGCCGTGACCAGCGCTCCGCGTACCAGCTCTACCGAAGTGACGGACATGTACAGTTCAAAATCGTCGCCCAAAAGCTGGCGCACCTCGGCCTGGTGGCGGTGGCCGGTCGGCTTGAAGGAGCGCACCGCGCCGCTGCGCTCCGGGTGGTGTGAGCCTTCGTTGGGCCGCGCCCCGCCCTCGGAGGAGCCAACTTTGACATCGGCCACCACCCGCCCGCCAGCCAGCAGTCCCGCCCCGGCCAGGGGCAGCAGGGCCAGGTTAGTGACGGTGGCGTTGCAGCCGACGCCGCTGGCATATTTGGCCCCGGCCAGCTCAGCCCGGTATTTTTCTGGCAGCCCGTAGATAAATTTGTCCAGCCAGGCCGGGGCGGGGTGGCTTTCGCCGTACCACTGGGCATAGACAGCCGGGTCGCGCAGCCGGAAGTCAGCGGAAGTGTCAATGATATGATCGGCCAGGCCGGCGTAACGCTCGATGTGGTGGCCGGCTTCGCCGTGCGGCTGGGCTAAAAAGAGCAAATCGCATGGCTCCAGCGTATCGGGATGAACAAACTGAAGCTCGGTGACGCCGCGCAGGTTGGGATGGGCGGCATGCACAAACTTGCCAAACTGGCTGGCGCTGGTGATCTGTTTGACCGTTACCTGGGGATGAAACAACAGCAGCCGCAGCAGCTCGCCGCCCACGTAGCCGCTGCCGCCGACGATACTGGCGGTTAGTTTGTCGTTCATTGATTTACTCTATACTTCTTGAAAGATTGGAAGACTGGAAGGTTGGATGGATGAAAGGCTGGCAATTGCAGGTTCTCCAGCCTTCCATCCTTCCGACCCTCCATCAGATTTCTCCTCGACCTACTTTAACCACATAATCTACCACCACCGCCGGAATGTTGACCCCGGTGGTGTCAATGCTGTTGCGGAACTCCATGGTATGGTTGACTTCGTTGACCACCAGGCGGCCATCCTGGGTTTCCAGTAAATCTACCGCCACCACCCCGCCGCCGACGGCTTTGGCCGCTGCCAGCGACAGTTTGGCGATTTCCGGGGTGATAGGGCAGTTTTCGGCCCGGCCGCCGCGGGCGGTGTTGGTAATCCAGTGCTGGCTGTAGCGATAGATGGCGCAGATATTCTCATCACCCACCACAAAACTGCGGATATCGCGGGCCGGCTTGTCAATATATTCTTGAATGTAAAAAATAGAGTGTTGGTAGCTGCCCAGTATCTCTTTATGCTCCAAAATCGACTCGGCGGCCTCGCGGTCATTCACTTTAGAGAGCAGCCGGCCCCACGAGCCAACCGTCGGCTTGAGGATGACCGGGTAGCCCATCTCCTCGATGGCGGCCAGGGCCGATTCCGGGGTGAAGGCCACTTTGATGCGGGGCGAAGGCACCCCGGCCCGCACCAGCACCGAGGAAGTTTCCAGCTTGTCGCCGCACAGTTGCACCACCCGGTGGGTGTTGACCGTGCGCACGCCCCAATCGTTCAAAATGCGCAAGGCGTATAAGGCCCGCGATTGGGTGACGCAGCGCTCCACCACCACATCGTAGTGGCTGCAGTTGTTATGATGCAGGTCAAAGATAACCTCACGGTCATCAATGACCTTTACCGCCAGCCCACGCTGCTCAAAGGCTTGCAAGAGTAATTTTTCTTCAACCCGCACGCGGGAGAGTAAGATAGCGATTTTCAAATTTCTGTCCTCGATGATGAATTATGAATGGCGAATGGCGAATGGGCGAATCAACGCCTCTATTCGCCATTCGCTGACTCGCTCACTCCCCCCAATCCTCTTCCTCTTCCGGGGCCAGTTCAAGGGTGGGTGGGTTGAGGCTGACCACTTCCAATTCTGCGCCGCAGTCGGGGCACTGCACAATTTCACCCTCCATCACGTCGTCAGACAGGTTTAT
>CAZDMM010000618.1:0-4930 GCA_964505845.1 uncultured Caldilineaceae bacterium | reverse complement strand
ACTTTAGCTGGGCCTGGCAGCAACCCCTTGAGGAGGTGCGTTTGGTGCAAGGGGGAGATGTGGACGGTGATGGATTGGCCGAGATTGTGGCCCTTAGTGCCTCGTGGGACCTGTTCTTATTTGAGAGCAATGGGCAGCAGGTTTGGCATCAGCAAAAGCTGACAGACCTGTCACGTTTGACCCCGCCTATGCCCGGACAACTGCTCACCCACGACCTGGACGGCGATGGGCAGAGCGAGATCATCATCCTGGCTCCGGCGGGGGTTCACGTTTTTAGGGGGGATGGCAGCCAGCTTTGGCAAGAGCCCTTGGCTCTGGTAACAGACCAAAACGCTCCGGATCCGCGTTCCGCAGCTTTCGTGCAGGAAGCTTTGGAGTCCGGCGGATTTCGCTCCGGACTCCAGGCCGCTGACGTAGATGGCGACGGCCAGGCCGAGGTTGCCGTGGCCACAGGGGGCCAGGGGCCGGTTTATCTGCTGGCGGCCAACGGCCGGCGCCTGGCCGAATACTTGGTCGAGCAGAGTACCGGTGTGCTGACCTATGCCGACCTGAACGGCGATGAGCAGGGTGAAATGATGGTGGGTACGGAGACCGGCCTCCAGGTTTTGGGGACGGCCCGGCCGGTGGAACGGCGCGAATTATGGCAATCACGATTTTTGAATACGGTCACTGCTCTTGAGCTGACCGACCTGGACGGCGATGGCCGGAGCGAAGTGGTAGCCGGCTCTCAGGAGGGCCAGGTCTATGCCCTGTCTGGTGACGGCCACATCCTGTGGCAAGTGAGTCTCCCTTTTGAACTCACGGAAACTGCTAATTTTCCCACGGTGTTGGCCCTAAGCGCCGGCGATGTAGATGGTGACGGTCTCTCCGAAGTTATTGTCAACGACCGGGGCAGTCAAATTTACCTCTTGGATAGCCGGGGGTTGCGCTGGGTCATCCCCTCTGAGGGTAAGTTTATTACCAGCGTGGCCGCCCATGATCTGGATGGCGATGGTCGAGCCGAAATTATTCTTGGCGGCGACTCGCTCTTAGGGAGCGCCAGCGTGGTCAGGTTGTTGGAGGGCGATGGTAAGCAAATCTGGGAATGGTCTCTGACCGGAGGGGTAACGGCGGTAGCAGGGGATGGGGAGACCATTCTGGTGGGAACCGGTACAGGTCAGGTTTACCGGCTGACCGCCGCCGGAACACCGGCCGGGGAGTACAACTTGGGGGTCAGAGTGCTCAGTTTTAGGGCAGGGCAGGCGATCACCGAGAACGGGCAAATTTACCGGCTGGATGAGGGCGGGCCAACCCTGGTGCGTGACTTGGGCATAGCGCCTCGAATAGCCCGGCTGAACGCCGAGACGGCAGCCCTCATCACCGGCGAACAGGAGCTTAGTTTGATTTCGGGCGATGGGTTGCCCTGGCACACGACTCTGGACAGCCGGGTGCTCAGTCTGGCCCTGGGTGATGTAAACGGCGATGGGGAGGTGGAAGTTGCTGCTGGTACCAGCAATGGTCGGGTCCATCTCTTTGGCCTGGCAGCCAATCAGCCCCCCTTGTTGACCAAACCGGCCCTGGCCGAAACCCGCACTGGTTATGCCTACAGTGTAGATATGAGCGACCCTGACGCCGACCCGGTCACCGTAACCGTAGAGATTTGGGATCCATCGGCGGGGATGTGGCTAAATGGAGCCAGCCAATCGGTAGCTCAAAATCAGGCGCACCTGAATTTAGAGGTGGCCGACCCCTTCGATACCTGGGATTCCGGCCAGGAAAGCCGCTTTCGTTTTCGCTACGACGACGGCCATAACCAGGGTGTCATAAAAGAGACTCCCGGCCCCTTTACCATCCCCACCCTGCCCTGGTACACTTATTACGGCCAGTGGGTGGGCTTGGGGGCGTTGATAGCCTTGCCGCTGGGGCTGGGCTTTGTCGTTTATCGCCGCCAGCGGACTTACCGCCGCTCGCCGGTGGGCCGGGCCGAAAGCCTGCTCAAGCAGTTGCGTTCCCAGCCGGATGAAGTGTTGAGCCAACTTCATCACGTTGCTCGCCATGAGCCATCGTTGCTGGCCTATTTGCCCGGCCTGGCCCGCGAAAGCGGAGAAGATACAATTGCCAATCTCAGCGAAGGCTTCAACCTCATCCTGACCCGGCCCGAAGTGGCCGTCGAGGGGCTGCGGGCGGTGGTGAGGGGAGGAGCCGGGGAGCCGGGGGGCAGGGGATCAGAGGAGACTGGAGGGCAAAGCTTCGCTTTGCCCGAAATCGTAAATCGTCAATCGTCAATCGTAAATCTGTACGTTTTGTGTTTGGAGGCGTTGGAGGCCAACACAGTTTCTCGCATTGTGGGCTTGTGGAAAGACTTAACCCCCCAGCCCCCTTTCCTCCCAGGGAAGGGAGAGGAGAACTCCCCTTCCCGTTTCGGGGAGGGGTCGGCGCCGAAGGCGGGCAGAGCCGGAGTGGGGTTTGCCCTGGCCGAGTTGAGCCAGGTCGCCCAAACCCTGCACAACTACGAGCGGGTTGAGACGGTGGAGGATAAAATTGCTTATCTGGCCCAGGCTATCGAAACGCTGGGTCGCCTGGATAGAGAGTTTCAAAGCACGCTGCCACAACCGGAGCGGAATATCTTTAGCCGCATCGCTTTGACCTGGTTGCTGGTGGCCACCAACGCCCTGGAAGAACTGCAAGGTCGCGCCCAGATTGAAGTTTCGCTCAAAACGCGCCAGGTGCTGCGCCTGGAGCAGGCCACGCTCTCCCTGGAACTGACCAACACCGGGCGCAGCCCGGCCTCTAACCTGACGGTCAACCTGCTCCCAAGCCCGCTGTATACGGTGGGCAATGGCCCGGTACAGCTCGACATTTTGCCGGCGAGCCGCTCGGCGCTGGTGGAACTCCCTCTGTCCGTCGCGCCCTCGGTGGAGCAGTTCCGGGCCGAGTTTGCCATCACCTTTGACGACCGGGAGCGCAGCGGCAAGCGGGTAGCCTTTGCCGACCTGGTGCGCCTGCTCAAGCCCGCCGAGTTCCGGCCTGTGCCCAATCCTTACGCCCCCGGCACGCCGCTGCGCCCCGGCTCCCCTATCTTTTTTGGCCGGGAGGATCTATTCCAATTTATTTCCGAGAATCTGGGCAGCCTGACCCGCCAGAACATCCTGGTGCTGATCGGCCAGCGGCGCATGGGCAAGACCTCTTTTTTACAGCAACTGCCGGCCCGCCTGGGAGCGGACTATCTGCCGGTCTATCTCGACGGCCAATCGCTGGGCATTGACCCCGGCATGGCCAATTTCTTTTATGATCTCAGCCTGGCCATTGCCGACGCCCTGACCGAGCAAGGCTGCGCCATCGCGGGGCCTCGCCTGGCCGACTTTCAAGAGCGGCCCACTGGTGTGTTCGAGCGCACCTTTCTGCCGGCCGTTTTTGAGGCGATTGGGCCGCGCCGTCTGCTGCTGTTGTTTGACGAGTTTGAAGAATTGGAAACGCGGGTGACTGCGGGCAAACTAGAAGCTACCATCTTTCCTTTTTTCCGCCATCTGATGCAGCACGGTGGCCAGCTTGGCTTTATCTTTGTGGGCGCTCACCGGCTTGAAGAGCTGACCGGCGATTACTGGTCTATCCTGTTCAATATGGCTCTGTACAAGCACGTTGCCTTTTTGAGCGAGGCGGCTGCTCGCGCTCTGATCAGCCAGCCGGTGGCTCCATACGGCCTGCTCTATGACGACCTGGCCCTGGATAAGATTGTGCGGGTTAGCGCCGGTCACCCCTATTTCCTGCAGCTCATCTGTCACGCCCTGGTCAACCGGACTAATCGGGAAGGACGAAGTTACCTGACCATCCGAGATGTCAACGATACCTTGAGCGAGTTAGTCGAATTGGGCGAGGCCCACTTTGCTTTTCTGTGGGAGCAGTCTTCCCCAACTGAGCAGTTGATTCTGGCCGCGTTGATGCGCTTGCAGGCCAAAACGCCCACCGTCACCGCCACCCAAATCGCAGACCTGCTGGCCGAGCGGGGCCGGCCCTTGGAGCTCCAGCTTGTCCGCGAATCGCTGCGCCGCTTAACCGAACGCGATATTGTCCGTGAGTTGGCCGGGCCGCCGCCGCGTTACGAGTACAAGGTAGACCTGGTGCGGTTGTGGGTGGAGCGCTACAAGGCGTTGGGGCGAGTGATTGAAGAATTTTCGCTGTAGTAACCACTTTTCACGGATAAACACGGTCTTCTCGTAGGAAGAGGATCGTGCTGCTCTGTTTGTTAAGTCCCGCGGTTTTGTCTACAATGAATAATACTTACTGAACTGTTGAGGCAGTCAGGAATCGTAAATTTTGTGGAGGCTATGGATGAAACTATTAGTGGCTTATGCCAGCAAATATGGCTCGACGGCTGAAATTGCCGAGGTAATAGGCCAGGAATTACGCAAGCGAGAAGTTGAGGTTGAGGTCAAGCCGGTGGACCGGGTAGGCAGCCTGGACGGCTATAACGGGTTTATCATCGGTAGCGCCTTGTACGCCGGGGGGTGGCTCAAGGCTGCGGCCGATTTTTTGCGCTCCAACCAGGATCGACTGGTTGGCCGGCCGGTGTGGCTGTTTTCTAGCGGCCCCACCGGCGAGGGTGACCCCAACGAAATCCTGGGAGGCTGGAGCTTTCCGCAGGATTTATCAGACGTGGTTGAGCAAATTAACCCCAGGGAGATTATTCTGTTCCACGGCAAGATTGACCTGGATAAGTTAAGTCCCGGCGAAAAAATGATTATCCAGTCGGTCAAGGCAACCGTCGGCGACTATCGGGACTGGCTGGTAATCCGCAGTTGGGCGCGTCTGCTTCAGATCGGGACAGCAAAATAGACCTGGCAAGGGAGCCATCACAAAGCCCCGGCTTCACCACCCGGCAATGAAAAACCGTAGCATCCCTAGTGCAGTCTCAGAAGAGATATTCGGGAAAAAACGATGGGGTGTTGACCCT
>CAZDMM010000617.1:0-4931 GCA_964505845.1 uncultured Caldilineaceae bacterium | reverse complement strand
ATTATGCTGACCGAGCAAGTCTATCGTAAGAACGGCAACCGGCCTGAGGCGGAGGTTTTTCCCCAGGCGCTGCGTCAAAACGCCAAGCTGCAGGCTTTGCTGGCCGGCCATCTGGGTTATGAACTGCGAGCTGATTTTAAATACCGGCCTCCCTGGCTGCCTTACCCTGATATTTTTTTTGGTCACAATCCCAGGATATTGATTTTTGAGCGGGAAACACCCCGCCTGTCTCAACAAAGGTAAAAAATGCACTCCACCGCTCAGGCTTTAGAACTTTATGGACAAGGATAGCGTAGTGCCGGCTATAACCAAACCATTCGTTGATCGAAATGCAGCCCTGAAATACACCTGCCTGTTGGTCGGCCTGCTGGTTTTTGGTATTTTATTGACTGCCGCGCTAACGAGTGATTTTCGCGGTGATGATTACGGCCATTTGTGGGAGCATAAATTTAAGGTTATGCCCAACCCGCTCTCCATCCTTACCGAAGCGCAGTTTTCCGGGCATTACCGGCCTATGGTCAAGGTGTTTTTTGGGTTAAATTACCTGGTCTTTGGCTTGCACGCCTGGGGTTACACCGTCTCGTTAGTGCTTATTTTTTGGCTCACCTTGCTTGTTTTTTTCTACCTGGTGCAGCGCCTGGCAAACCAAACTCCCATGGCCTATGCGGCGGTGTTGTTGTTTTTGATGCAAATGAATGTGTATATTTATACCGTCAACTGGATAGCAGCGGCCACCAATATACTGAGCGGATTTTTTGTGATGGCAACCCTGTTTTTCTATGTCACCTCTACCCTGGCGAATAAACACCGGGAGTGGGCTTATGGCCTGGCCCTGGCCAGTTTTGGGCTTGGCCTGCTGTCAAGAGAGCTGCTGCCGCTTCTCTTGCCTGTGCTCCTGGTCTATGATTTTTTGTTTCTCTGGCTGGATGCGCCCTATAAAGGGGAGGTTTTTAAAAAATGCTTGCTGCGACAGGCCCCTTTTTGGCTCTTGTTTGTACTTTATCTTGCTGTGCGCGGCCTGGCCGTGGGAGCGCGAGAGCTTTCCGGTTCAGAAGAATACAGCTTTGTCCTGGCCCCTCATGTGCTCAACAATGTTCTCTTCTTTGCTGTTCAATTGGGCTTCATCCTGTTAGCGGTTATGCTCTGCTCTCTGCCGGCCTTGCTGTTTGATAAAGTTTGGCTAACCAGGCGCGAGCTAAAACTGGTCGCTTTTGGCCTGACCCTGGCAGCCTGTACCACCCTGCCGTTTCTGTTCTTTAATTGGAGTTCGCCAACCTGGCTGTACCTGCCGGCTTTTGGCGTTACCCTGGCCGCAGCAACCCTGTTCCAACGGGTTTGGCGCGATGGCCTGGGCAAAAGCCGCACCCTGCTGTGGGCCGGCCTGTTGGTTTGCGTCCTGGCCGGCAACATTTTTCTCTTTTCAAAGTTGAATGAAGCTCGCTGGTGGCAGTGGGGCGAGTACAGCCGGGGCGTGTTAGTCCAGGTGCAAGCTTATTACCCCACCCTGCCGCCGGGCGCCAGGCTTTATTTTATTGACAAAAATGAGGCCCAACCCTACGGCTTAAAGCGCCTCTTCCGCTTCGCAATGTTCCTTACCGACGCCTTGCAGCTACGGTACGACAACCCCACCCTCACCGCTTATTTTATGGACGAGGCTCGCCCCAGCGGGCCGGCTTCGACTCGCTTCGTGTTTGAGTATGATCAGGGGCGGCTGGTTGATAAGACCCGCACCTATCAAGAACAGGCAGTGGCTAAGTGACACTTGTGCAGTGGTTTTCGCGCATCGAAAAGGCGCCAGGCCCCGCCTCCCGATCTGGCCTGGCCTATAAAATTATCGGCTGGCCGGTACTCTCCCTGGCCGTTTGGAGCTTGTTGGCCTGCCAGCCCAATATTGCTAACGAAACCCCGACGCCAACCTTAGAGCTTGTCCCGCCGGCTACGGTGGCCATTACTCCGGTTCCATCCCCGCCGCCCTCGCCCCGCCAGCCCACCCTACCGGCTCAGACTCCGCCCGCTACCCAACCGGCCCCACCCCAACCCCCTCTCACCGAAGCTGGGTCAAACGGCTGGCAGCGCTTAGATGCCACCGGCGGCGGTGGGCAAACCGGCCTGGCTGCCCACCCCACCAACCCTAACATTGTCTATATGGCTTCTGACAACGGGGGGCTGTTCAAAACTGAAAACGGCGGCGATACCTGGTTTTCGGTTTCCTCTAACCTGGGCGCTTACCGGCTGGGTTCTGTGGCCTTGGACCCGCTTGACCCGGATGTGATTTATGTGACGGCGGCCACTGAATTTGGGCTTTATACTTCGGGCGGGCAAAGCGGCGAAATTTACCGCAGCCGCAACGGCGGCCAATCCTGGCAGTTTGTCGCCGACGCCATGGGCTTTCAAAACTCCTTTCCTAACCAGGCCGCTCTGGTTCTCCCCTACAACCCGCACAACCCGGCCCAATTTGACCAAGATGGCGACCGGTTGTCTGATGTTATCCTGGTGGGCGCCTGGAGCGGCCCGGCCAAACCCCCGGTGGGGGGCATCTGGCGCTCCCAAGATGAGGGTCAAACCTTTGCCCACCTGGCCTTGCCAGACCGCAACATCACCGCCCTCCGGCCCTTTGCCGGAGACCCCCAGGTATTGTTTGCCGCCACCTATGAGGGTGAGATTTACCGCAGCGATAATTTGGGGGAAAGCTGGTCGAATATAACCGGCAACATGCCCCTGACTCACCCGGCCTATGTAGCCGTTCATCCCACCAATGCTGACATCTTGTATGTTACCTGCCGGCCCTGCCAAAACGGCCAACCCCCCGTTTGGAAAACAAGCGATGGCGGCCAGACCTGGCAGCCGGCCAGCGCCGGCCTGGACTCAACCCGCATCGCCGAATTTCCCCGGATTTTGATAGACCGTTTTGAGCCGGATACCCTCTATGTGACCACCCAGCACTCGGCCCAGGGCTACTCCGGCGTGTATCAAAGCACCGACGGAGGCGCAAGCTGGCATTTGATGCCGGCCCGGCTGGTGCTGCCCGATGGCCGGCCTTTTTTCTGGTATCAATTTGAGGGTGGTTTATCCCTGGAGCAGGCAGTTGACGGCCGCCTGTTCTCAGGAGGGGGCGAGGGCGGCTGGCGCTACCCCGACGGCGACCCGGCCGATGGCCGGGAAGAGTGGGAACCGGCCACCATTGGAGTGGGCAATGTCGGCGTTAATACCGTAGCGGTTGACCCCTCTGACAACGCCGTGGTGTACATGGGCATCAGCGATTTTGGGCCGTATAAATCCATCAATCGCGGCTTAACCTTCTATCGCATCCTGGGCAACGGCTGGCCGGTAACAGTCTACAACTACAACTGGAACGGCCCTTACTATGAAAACTATGAGCAATGCTGGCAGCCTTGCTCGCCAACCTGCCGGTCAGATGGACAAGGCTTTTTGGGCGGCGCAACCGATTTTGCCATTTCCCGGCAAAACTCAAACATTGTGTACAGCGCCTTTGGCAGTAGTTCGGGCCGCAGCGAACAAGGCGGGGTGAACAAGTCAACCGATGGCGGCCAGACCTGGCAGCCGCTCGGTTTTCAGCTTGAAAAAGGTTTTGCCCTCAACCCCAATAGCTGCCTGCCTTACGGTTTTCGTCACCTGGCTATTGACCCCACCAACGACAAAGTACTCTTTGCGGCCATGGAACTGCCGGCCGATGAAGGGGGCAAGCTGTACAAAACCGGCGACGGCGGCCGCACCTGGAGCGAAGTTTTTTCCGCCGGCAGCTCTATTACCGGCCTGGCCGTGTCGGACCTTAACCCAAACCGGGTGGTCTTGACCACCTGGGGCCAGGTTTACCAGTCGGAACAGGGCGGCCAGCCCAATACCTGGCAAACCATCACCCCGCCCAACGTGCGGGCCATTCGCACCGTCAGCCTCTCGCCGCACGATGAACAGGTGATGGTGCTGGGAACCAACGATAGCGGCCTGTATTACAGCGGCGACGGCGGCCGTACCTGGCAAAATTACCCTCTGGCCGACCTGTTTGAGCAGCGCCTGACCCAGGGCAGCGACCTGTACCTTGAGCCTGAGCTGGCCACAGCCTTCAACCCCAAGGCCCATGTCTTAAAAAATATTTCGGCCATTGCCTTTGACCCGCTTTGGCCCGATACCTTTTATATTGGCGGCACCCAATACACGCGGGCCTCCTTTGGCGTGGCTAAAATTACCGCCGCCGGCCAAAAATGGGAACGCCTGCCGCTGGTTGGCCTGGCCCATCGCAACATCAACGTGTTAGTCGTTGACTCCTCGGGCGAATTTTTATACGCGGGGTCCGCCTCCGACGGCCTGTATCGCTTAAAATTGAGGTAAACTGTGATTCACCCCACCGGCAAAAAGATTTTTATTTCCTGGGCGCCTTACAGCCGCCGCAGCCAATCCTTATCGGCTGAGATGGATATTGAGTCATACTTTATTCATTATCTCAAATTTCAGCGCCCGGCCTATACCCCGTTTAAGTATATTTTACAGGCCGGGTATACCCTGGCCCTGTTGTTAAAAGAACAACCCCGGACGGTGTTTGTGCAAGAACCGCCGGTTTTTGCCACCTTGTTTGTCTACCTCTACACACTGTTGAGCTTTGGTCAAGCACACTTTATTGTTGACGCTCACTCCGGGGCCTTGCTGCATCCCTGGTGGAAACCGTTCCGGGGTTTGCAGAAATTCCTTTACCGCCGGGCCTTAACGGTGATTACCACCAACTCTGCCCTGGCCGAAATCATTAACACCTGGGGCGCTAAGGCCATGGCCGTGGCCGGCCCGCCCATCAACCTGCCCCCCGGCGAAGCCATGCCGCTGGGTGAAACCTTTAACCTGGTGCTGGTTAACACCTTCTCCAACGCTGAGCCGGTCGCCGTTGCGGTGGAGGCCGTGGCCCCTCTGGCCGATGTGCGCCT
>CAZDMM010000616.1:0-4933 GCA_964505845.1 uncultured Caldilineaceae bacterium | reverse complement strand
TGGTGGACGCCCGCGAGTCGGCCCTGGCCGACCTGCGCCGGCAACTGCCGCAGGTTCCCGGCTGGACCGATTTGAGCGAGGCGGTGGTGCAAGCCGGGGCCGAAGCTTGGGTCATCGCCACCCGCACCGAGTCCCACCTCTCCATCGCCGAGCAGCTTTTGACCGCTGGAGCGCATATACTAATTGAAAAACCCTTGGCGGACAGCCTGATCACCGCCCGACGCCTGGAACCGCTGCTGGCCGCCCAACCCAACCGGGTGATGCTGGGCCATATTCTCCTTTTTGCGGCCGAGGTGCGGCAACTGCTGCACGAAATTCAGCGCCGGGGGCCGATGATTCACTTTCACCTGGTGCGCCATCGCCCCGCTACCACCTGGGATTATTACCGCGAAACGCCCTTCCGCCTGCTGATGGTGCATGATCTGTACCTGGCCTTTGCGTTGATGGGAGGCGAGGAACCAACGCGACTCGCCGGCCGGCTGCATCCCCGGCAGGGCGGCGGTTTTGACCTGGCCCAGGCCCACTTGGAGTGGGCCGGCGGCGCGTGGGGGTCGCTAACCGCCTCGTACCTTACCCCGCCCGGCATGAGCAGCGATGGCTTTGACCGCATCGAAATTTTTGGGCAGGGCTGGGCGGCCCAACTGCGCTTGAACCCGCAGCCGTTAGAAATTTGGGCGGAGCGGGCCGAGTGGCCGTTGAGTCTCAACGTCTACCCTGATCCCTTCGCTCCCAGCGGCTGGCTGGCCGAAGAACTGCGCCACTTTTGCCGGGTGGTACGGGGCCAGGCCGACCCGCCCCTCGGCGCGCGCTACGCCGACGCGGTGCGGATTCAAAGCTGGCTGGAGCGGCTGGAAGCATCGGCAAAAGAGTCGGGTTGATTGGAATGAAAGTGGGCATAATGTAGGACAAGATGCCACGCTTCACGTATCTGTTGTCGCTACGTGACACTTGACACATGACACGTGATACCTATTTGAGGAGATTGATGATGGCCGAAATGTCATCATTGGAACGCTGCATGACGGTGCTGCACGGCGGTATCCCCGACCGGACGCCGGTCTGCCTGGAAAACTTTATGCATGCGGCCGCTATAGCCGGGTATACCATCCGCGAGTATTGCCAGGATGGCCACAAAATCGCCAACGCTCACATCCTCACCTGGCAGAAATTTCGGCACGACATGCTGGATGTGGAAAACGGGGTGGCCGCGCTGGCCCAGGCGGTCGGCTGCGGGGTAGAATTTATGGATGACGCCGCGCCCTGGGTCATCGCCCCGGCCATCGAGAGCCTGGAGCAGGTAGACCAACTCAAGCCGATTGACCCGCATCAAGACGGTACGCTGCCGGAGATGATCAAAGCGACCCGCTTGCTCAGTCAAGAATTGGGCCGGCATGTCTGTTTGCTGGTTGAGGCGGATCAAGGCCCCTTTAGCCTGGCGGCCCAAATTGTGGGGACGCAGGAATTTTTGATGGCCCTGCTGGAGCCGCACAAGGAAGCGCTGGTACACCGGCTGCTGGAATATGCCTATGAGCAGGTGCTCTGTTATGGCCGGGCGCTGATTGAGGCCGGGGCGCACCTGACCATGATGGGCGAGAGCATTTCCGGCCCGGATGTCTGCTCGCCCGCCGTGTATCGCCGCTTTGCCCAACCCTACCAAAAGCGGCTCATCGAAACCCTGCGGGCCGAAGGCAAAGAGATGGGCATCCATATCTGCGGCAACGCCACCAAAATCATCGAGCCGATGGTGGCGACCGGCAGCATCTTTTTGCAGGTGGACTACAAGATCAAGCACGCCGCCTGCAAGCAGGCCGCCCAGGGTAAAACCACCCTCATCGGCACGGTTGACCCCAGCGGCGTCATCGCTCTGGGCAGCCCGGAGAAAGTTCTGCAAGCCGCCCGCCACGACCTTGAAATTCTGGCCCCCAACGGCGGCTTTATTCTCAGCCCCGGCTGTGTATTGCCTCACACCACGCCGGACGACAACGTGGCTGCCCTGGTTGAGGCAGCGCGGGTGTATGGAAGGTATCAGTAAATGGAGATTGGAGATTGGAGATTCAATCTCTAATCTCCAATCTCTTTTTAAAACAAGGTATTAGCTTATGAATAACTCCCCCCTCCGCATCTTGGCCCTCGGCGCGCATGCCGATGATTTGGAATTGCAATGTGCCGGTACGCTGGCTCGCTGGGCCAGACAGGGGCATCATATTGTGATGGCGACCGCTACCTGGTGCAAATTTGGCAGTTACGAGCTTTCATTGGAGGAATGTTCGCGGTTGCGCCACGCCGAAGCGGCGGAGTCCGCCGGCCTCATCGGCGCGGAATACCGGGCGCTCATGTTCCCCGATGACGGCGTCAATCCCTATGACCCAGAGCAGCAGCGCCAGGTGGTCGAACTGATCCGCCAGACTCGCCCCCAGGTCATCATCACCCACGCCCCCACCGATTACCACACCGACCACACCAACCTGAGCGAACTGGTCAAGTGGAGCGGCCCGGTTTTGGGCATCCCCCAATACAAGACCGGCAGCCCGGCCCTCGACTACAACCCGGCCCTCTATTTTATGGACACCCTCAACGGCCGCTCCTTTGAGCCGAGCGCCTTTGTGGATATTACCGACACCTTTGCCAGCAAGCAGGCTATGCTGGGTTGTTTCCGCAGCCAGATTAGCTTTCTCAAGCGGTATTTCAACCTGGATGTGCTGGAACAGCTTGAAATCGTGGCCCGCTATCGGGGAATTCAGGCCGGGGTGCGCTACGCCGAAGCCTTTCAGCGGTACGGCGGGGCCGGCTGGGGTGATTTAACCCGACATTATTTGCCTTAAAGGAAGTAACAGATGCGACTTATCCAGTTTAGCCCCGGCGACGGCGCTCGCGCCGTGGGGGTGGTGAGTGAAGATGGCCTCTCGGTGCAGGTCATCCAAAAATTTAGCCGGGTCTATGATCTGGCCCTGGAAGCCGACCGGCTGGGGGTGAGTCTGGCCCAGGTAGCGGCTGATGGGGTTGGCCCGGAGCGGGTGGATTACGACTCGCTGGTGGCCGAAAATCGCCTCTTCCCCCCGCTCGATCACCCCGACCCGGCTCATTGTATCATCAGCGGCACCGGCCTGAATCACCTGGGCAGCGCCATGGCCCGCGATGCCATGCACGCCAAACCAGCGGATGTTGCCGCGCTGACCGACTCTATGAAGATGTTTAAGCTGGGGCTGGAGGGCGGCAAGCCCGCGCCGGGCCAGATTGGCGTGGAACCGGAGTGGTTTTACAAAGGCGCTGGCGATGCCGTTGTGCCGCCCGGCCAGCCGCTGGAGCTGCCCGCCTTTGCCCGCGACGGCGGCGAAGAGGCGGAGCTGGTCGGCCTGTATGTCATTAATCCGGCCGGGGAGGTGCGGCGGGTCGGCTTTGCCCTGGGCAATGAGTTTTCTGACCACGTGCTGGAGCGGCAAAATTACCTTTACCTGGCTCACTCCAAACTGCGCCAATGTTCCATCGGCCCGGAACTGCGGCTGGGCGAGCCGCCCGCAAGCATTGCCGGTACCGTACGGGTGCTGCGCGGGGAAGTCGAGCTGTGGTCAGACACCTTCCTCACCGGCGAGGCCAACATGTCTCACACCCTGGCTAACATGGAGCACCACCACTTCAAATATGCCGCCTTTCGCCGCCCCGGCGATGTCCACTGCCATTTTTTGGGGGCCGCCACCCTCAGCGCCGCCGCCGGCATTGCCACCCAACCCGGCGATGTTTTTGAGATTTCGGCCCCGCAATTTGGCCGGCCCTTGCGGAATCCGCTGGTAGCCAGCCAGACTACTCAACCGCTGGTTACGGTGCGGATGCTGTAACTGCTCAGGCATGTCATTGCGAGGGCGCTGTGCGCCCGAAGCAATCTCCAGCCACAGACGCAAACGCTGCGCGGCTTCGCCTGCGGCTCGCAATGACATAAGGCTGAATAGTGCCCTTTTATTCTGAAAATTCTGCTCTAACAAGAGGTATCAATGACACCCAACATGCTTGGCGCGTATGGCCCCTGGGCGGCCTCGCTCAATGGGGATGAACTACCCCGGCTCTCCTTTCGGCGGGCGGAATGGACTGACCTGGAAGCGTGGCGTCCGGTGGCCCGGCAGCGCCTGCTCGATTTGCTGGCCCAGCCGGAAATGGCCGGAGTTCCGCCGGTCACTGTGCATCGGCAATACATTGATGATGACCTGCACATCGAAGAACTCTCCTGGCAGCTTCCCTACGGCCCGCCCACCGAGGCGGTCTTTCTCAAACCGGCCTATGTCAGCGGCAAATTGCCCGGCATCCTGGCCCTGCACGACCACGCCGCCAACAAATATTTCGGCTGGCGCAAAATCGCCCGGACCGGCGAAGAGAGACACCCGCTGATGGTGGAACATCAGGATGAGTATTACGGCGGTGCGGCCTGGACGAATGAACTGGCCAAACAGGGCTACGCCGTGCTGGTGCATGATGTTTTTCCCTTTGCCAGCCGGCGCTTCCGGCTGGAGGAGGTTTCGCCCGAAATCCGGCCCGGCTTGAGCAATGACGGCTCAAAAATTGCCGACATCCTGGCTTACAACGCCTGGGCCAAAGAGCACGAGCACATCATCGCCAAATCGCTCTTTTGCGCCGGAACCACCTGGCCGGGCCTCTTTTTGACTGAAGACCAGCGGGCGCTGGATGTGCTGTGCAGCCGGGCCGACGTGGATGTCGCGCGGGTGGGCTGCGCCGGGCTGTCGGGCGGCGGACTACGTACCGTCTTTCTGGGCGGGCTTGACCCCCGGATTCGCTGCGCCGTGTGCGTCGGGATGATGACCACCTGGCGCGACTTCTTGTTATACAAAAGTTACACCCACACCTGGATGATTTACGTCCCCCACCTGCCCCGCGACCTTGACTTTCCTGAAATCCTGGGCCTGCGCGTCCCCCTTCCGACGCTGGT
>CAZDMM010000615.1:0-4934 GCA_964505845.1 uncultured Caldilineaceae bacterium | reverse complement strand
CTGGATTGTACCTCCCAATCCAAGCCTCCAACCTTCCAGCCTTCCAAACACATTCCTGAATTTGGTGATTAAACCCCATCGGAGGCATGCAATACCGCCCATATTTAACCATGCATCCCCGGCTTTGCCAATAATTTGACATCCCTGGTGGGGTATGTTACGCTTCATTATATATTGGCGAGGCTGACGCATGAACTTTTCTCCCCAACCTGAGCCGGCGGCGGTTGTGCCCTGGACTCCCCGTGATGTATTGTGGGGGTTGGTCGGGTTTGTAGTCTGGCTAATTTTGTTTGGGCTGGTCAGCTTTATCGGCCAGGAGTGGCAGTTGCCGCTGGATACCGGCCTCATCATTGTGTTTGGAGAAGCAGTTTTGCTGCTGCCGGTGTGGTACTTTACCATTCACAAATATGGGGCCAGTTGGGCCGATTTGGGCTTGCGGAGGTTTCAACCCCGGACGGTGGGGCTAGGCTGCGGTTTGATGGCGCTTTCGGTGGTGTTCAACGTATTTTATCTGGGTTTGCTGCGTTTGTTTAACAGCGACATTGAGCAGATTCAACCCGGCCTGGACCAAATTTTTGACCGGAGCCAGTTTCCACTGGCCATATTTATAGGGGCGGCGGTGGTAGCCCCGGTGGTGGAGGAGATTTTTTTCCGAGGTTTTGTTTTTAGCGGTTTGCGCAATCGCTGGGATTGGAAAAAAGCGGCCCTGGCCAGCGCCGGTTTATTTGCCCTGGCTCATATCATCCCCACCTCGGTGCTGCCCATCTTTGTGCTGGGTTTAATCTTTGCCTTTTTGTATCACGAGTCTGGTTCTATCTGGCCGGGTATCCTGATGCACATGCTTACCAATAGTATCGCCATTTTGGTGGCTTATGCCATGTCGCAGGGATGGAAGCTGCCGGCTTAGCATGTGGGCCGGCAGGTGAGAAGCAAGATCAAATCCTGGCGCAGTTCTTCCTGGTTTACCAATTCTTATGTTATAATGGGCGCATTATTTGTGCAGAGGCGCGTTACTACAGGTGACTGGCGCTTTTCCTACAAATAAAAACCGGCCAAACTTGTTGCTAACGCAGCGCCGGTCACCTGAGCTTGAGCCGTTGCAGAGGCGCTATGTATACTATCGTTGCCCCGGTACCCGATAATCTAGTCACCGCCGTCGAACCCTACCGCCAGAGGTTTGACCCCTCGGCGCATCTGGCCCCGCCTCACATCACCATCCTTGAGCCGTTCCAATTTGTCGCCCCGGTGCAGCAGTTGTATGCCCACCTGAGCGAAATCAGCGAAACGCATGCCCCGATTAAAGTTTTTCTGGTAGGCTGGCACGTACACACCAGCAAAGATTATCAACTGCAACTGCCGATGACGGCCGGACAACCGGCGCTGGTCAAACTGCGGCACGATATTTTAACCGGCCCACTCAGCTCTCTGGCCAATGAAAAAGTCTACCAACCCCATCTCCTTTTTGGCCGATTTGCCAATTCAGCCAGTTTAGAGGCGGCCAAACAAATACTCAAGAGCTTTGAGCCGCAGTTTGTGTTTAGAATCAGCCACCTGGAGTTGTGGCAGCGTGACGAGGTACGGCTGCCCTGGCAGGTAGCCATAAAGTTTGCCCTCAAAGGGACTCTGGCCGGCCGCAGCCGGCGTTCGGAAGAAAAGGAAGTTTATTGAATGGAATTTTCACAAAAAGAGTTATACTTGTTGGTCAACCTGGCCAAAGGGCCGCTCTGGTTGGTAGGCGCTGATTTAAGCGGCGCAAAATTGAGCCGGGCCGATTTGCGTGAGGCCGACCTGGGCTGGAGCGACCTCAGCGGGGCCGATTTGCGCGGCGCTGATTTGGAAGGGGCCAACCTGCGCGGCGCTAACCTGGCCGAAGCCGACCTGCGCAACACCAATCTGCGCGGAGCTATCCTCGATGCCGCCAATCTGGACGGCGTCAAATTCCGCGGGGCAACCATGCCTGACGGCAGTACCCACTATTAGAGATTGGAGATTAAAAATCAACTCATCTCCAATCTCTAATTATCCAAGTTTTTCCTCAACCATCGCGCCACCCACCGATTTACCTCCGGCATCAAGGTCAAAGTAACATGGCTGGCCCCCTTAACTTCTAGCAGCGTGGCATACGGGGCCGCTTGATGCAAAGCCCGACCGGCGGCCAGCGGCGCCACCGAGTCTCGCCCGCCATGCACCAACAGCAGCGGTACAGGCCCCAGCTTGCCAATATGTTCCCCCGGCCTGAGCAGTTCTATCACTTCTCCAGTGTTCCGGTGACGGCTCACGTACCCGCCGGTGTGCCAACTCTGCCGCATCTGCTTGACGGTGATCTCCCGCAACAGCCCCAACACCGGCGCCCGGAAGGCCTGCCACATCTCCCGATAAAACAGTCTTTTGCTGTAATGCAAATTGAGAGGCGTTTCTAGCGCGGCCAGAGCGTGGATAGGCCCTAAAGGTTTCTCAGAATCTTTAGGGTTTTCACTGTCAACCAAGCTCCTGATCGCCAAAGCGCTGCCCAAACTGATGCCCACCACCCCGACTCGTTCCACCCCCGGCTGCTGCCGCAGAAACCGGATCGCTGCCGGGACGGCCGACAGGCAGTCGGGATAGGCCAGCGGGCGCTGGCGATACTCACCGTGGCCGGGCAGGTCAACGGTAAGGACGGTTAAGCCCTCCGCCAGGAGCGCCTGCACCAGCAGCCATTTGAAGGAAGTTTTGGTATCGCCCGCCCCGTGAATGAGGCAGACAGCGGAGGCTCTAATCTTGTCATCAGGCTGGAAGGATGGAAGAGTGGAGGGATGCAGCAATAAGCCGGGCATTGTATAAACGCCATCGGGGATTTGCACCCGCCGGCAACTGCCGTGAGCGGGATGCCGGGGCGAAAACAGGGCCTCGTCGGGATGGGGCGGCGGCTTGACATAGCAGCCGGCCCACAACAGCAGCCCCAAGGCCAGCGGCCCGGCCAACAGCGTCCAGCCCAACACCCCCCAATCCTGCGGCAATAACCAATTACCACTTGCCAAGCCCCAATAACCAAGCCCCAATAACCCCAGTCCCGCCGCCACTCCCGCCCCACGGCTCGGCCCCGCCAGCGAGGCTGCTCGCCAGCCCTGCCACGTGGAGATAAGCTGCCCCAGGCCCAGGGTGATGAGAAAAACGGAGACAGGGGCTAACATGGCCGCTTCTCGACCAGGCTACGCGGGGTGAAAGACAATTTTTTGGCCCCGGTGCTTACCCCACCACATACTGGCTCAACTCGGCCATTTTGGGCAGCGAGACCATGCGCTTACCGGTGGCGCCAACCGTGCCCTTGGGCGCCACCTTCCAAAAACGGGCCAGCCGGATAGACCAGTTATCCAAAATCTGCTGGCCGCGCGCGCTGCCGGTCAGCCGCACGTGCCGGGTAATCAAATGTTTGAGCAGGGCCACATCCTGCTGGTTGGTCACCCGCACCAGGTGAACCATATCGGGGTTGATGCGCTCGGTCAGGTGATGGCCCTCATCCAGCACAAAGGCCAGCCCGCCGCTCATCCCGGCTCCAAAGTTATAGCCGGTGCGCCCCAGAATGACCACCACTCCGCCGGTCATATACTCGCAGCCGTGATCTCCCACCCCTTCAACCACCGCCACCGCGCCACTGTTGCGCACCGCAAAACGCTCACCGGCCTGACCGGCCACATACAAACTGCCGCCGGTAGCCCCATACAGCCCGGTATTGCCCATAATCACATGCTCACCGGCCGCAAACCGGGCTTTGAGCGAAGGCCGGATAACAACCTGGCCGCCGCCCATGCCTTTGCCTACGTAGTCGTTGGCCTCACCGACGAGGGTCAGGCTAAGGCCAGGGATGCTAAACGCGCCAAAACTTTGCCCGGCGCTGCCGTGAAATTCCACATTGATCGTTCCATCCGGCAGCCCTTTATCGCCATAACGCCGGGCAATTTCCCCGGCCAGGGTCGCGCCCACCGTGCGGTCGGTGTTGTTGATGGGTAGGGTCAAGCGCACCGGCTCACCCTGATCCAGCGCCGCGTGAGCCTGGGTGAGGAGAGTCTGGTTTAGTTTACCAACAGGAGGGGTGGAGGATTGGAGGGCTGGAAGGCTGGAGGTTGGTAATTGGTAATTGGTTATTGCACCGCTTTGCGTCCCTTTGGCAAATTGGCCCTTGTCCATTGACAACACCCCTTCCGGGTGTCCTGGGGACTGACAATTGACTCCTCCATTCCCCCGGTCTCCCGTCCCCGGTCCCCGGTCAACTTGTGCCAGCAACGGCGACAAATCCAGCGTATCCGCCATACTATTCCCCACAGACACCTGCCGCAGCAGGTCGGTGCGCCCGACAATTTCCCCCAGGCTGCGGAAGCCGAGCCGAGCCAAAATTTCGCGCACTTCATGGGCCACGTAATGCAGATAGGCCATCACCTGCTCCGGCGTCCCGGCAAATTTGGCCCGCAGTTTGGGGTCTTGAGTGGCCACACCGGCCGGGCAGGTATTGCTGTGGCAGGCCCGCGCCATTATACAGCCTTCGGCCACCAGGGCGACGGTGCCAAAGCTGAACTCGTCCGCCCCCAACATGGCGGCCACAACCACATCCCGGCCCGTTTGCAGGCCGCCGTCGGTGCGCAGCCGCACCCGCTCCCGCAGCCCGTTCAAGAGCAAGGTTTGATGGGTTTCGGCCAGGCCCACTTCCCAGGGCAGGCCCACATTCTTGATGCTGCTCAAGGCCGACGCGCCGGTGCCGCCGGCATGCCCGGCGATGTGCACCACCTCAGCCCCACCTTTGACCACCCCGGCCGCCACCGTGCCCACCCCGGCCTCGGCCACCAGCTTCACCGATACCTCTGCCGCCGGGTTGACCTGCTTCAAATCATAAATGAGCTGGGCCAGGTCCTCGATGCTGTAAATATCGTGGTGGGGCGGCGGCGAAATCAGGGTTGTGCCGG
>CAZDMM010000614.1:0-4943 GCA_964505845.1 uncultured Caldilineaceae bacterium | reverse complement strand
CATCAATGAGATCGAACCGGTTTTGGGCCACCGCCCAGCGCCAGGCGGCCCGCACATTTTCAAGCTCGGCGGTTACTTCAGTCAGCGCGTCAACCAGTTTTTCGTTTTGTAACGGTATTTGTCTTTGCTTAAGAAACGTGGCGTAAAATTTGGCGTGTCTGGCCTGGGCCAGTTGATGGGCGCTTTCCTGGTCAATTTTTTCAGCCGCATAACGTCGTATCAAATCGTGCCACTCAAAACGGCCCTGAACATTGCCGGTTAACCACGATTTGTCAACCAGCCGCATCAGACCGGCTAAAGCAGCTCCAGCCACATATTCAGCCGCCTCAGCCTTGAATCCACCCTTAAAGACCGATAGCTGGCAGAGCGTCCGCTGCTCATCCGGGGTGAGCAACTGCCAGGAATGAGCGAAGACAGCTTCGATACTGCGCTGTCGAGGTAGCACATTGTGGGCTGAACTCTGCAAAAAAGCCAGGTTATCTTCGATTTCGGCCGCAATCTGCCGGCAGGGCATGACTCTGACCCAGGCCGAGGCCAATTGAATCGCCAGGGGTAGCCCTTCAACCAGGCGACAAATCCGGCCAATTTCGGCTATCTCCGCCGGACTGGGAGCAAATCCGCTTTGCACCCGGCCGGCGTTTTGCCGAAAGAGTTGCACCGCGCTGCTGCCGGCCACGGCCTCGGCGACCTGGGTTACTTCGGGCACAGGCAGCCCCTTCACCTGAAAGAGCCATTCTTCTGCCAGGTTGAGCCGCTCTCGTGAGGTGACGAGGATTTTTACCTCCGGGGCGGCGTCCAAAATGCTGGTGAGCAAAGCCAGATTGCCGGTGGGGTAATGGTTTTGATTTGTGTTGCTGCGCACCGCTTCGGCGTCCTCCTCAGCGGGTTGAGCCATGAGCAAATGCTCAAAATTGTCGAGCAGTAGCAATATTTCTCGTTCGTGCAAAGCGTTGAGCAACTGTGCCTGGGGGTCGTTGACGCCCGGCAGTGACAGATGCAGGGCCTCGGCGATAGCCCAAACCAAAAAATCGGCTGAGGGCAGGTCGGCCAGAGAGACAAAACAGACCCCGTGCAGCAAAATTGACTGCTGCTGGCGGGCCACTTCGAGGGCCAGGCGGGTTTTGCCAATTCCTCCCGGCCCCACCAGCGTAACCAGCCGGCAGTGAGGGTTGGCCAGCCAGGTATTGAGCTGCTGTATTTCAATTTCTCGACCGACAAAGGGGATAGCCTGGCCCGGTAGATTGCCGCTGCTAAAGCTGCGGGCCGCTTTGATCCGTTGGTATAGCTGGCTGGTTTCGGGGGTGGGTTCCAGCCCCAGCTCTTCGACCAGCAGCCGGCGGAATTTTTGATACCGCCGCAGCGCTTCATTGGGTTGGCCGCAGCGAATCAACAGCCCCATCACCTGCCGCTGCGCGGCTTCATCATAGGGATCAAGGCGCAGCAGTTTTTCGGCCTGATACAAACCTTGTTGATAGTCACCGGCGGCCCGGTGATGGGCGACCAGATAGTGCAGCCCCAGGTTGGCCTGGCGCTTGAGTTGTTCCCGCCGGAAAAGCGCCCAGGCTTCAAATTCACGCCCTTCGCGCAGAGAAAAACCGGCCAGAAAATCACCCCGATAAAGGTCAAGATTGGTTTGCAGCCGGTGGGCCGTTTCCGGGGAGAGTAGCATAACGGCTGAAAGCTGCTGCTGTTCGTTTTCAAATTCGGCCACATCCAGCCAGTAAGCGGCGGCGTGATTAAAAGCTAAGGTCTCGCGGGTGATGAGCAGATAGTCGTCCAGGTCGCGGCGCAAGGCCGTCAAAATGGTGCGCAGGTTAGTCAAGCCCTGTTTTTGGGTCCGCTCGCCCCACAGCAAGTCGGCCAGGATTTCACGGGGAACAGCCTGGGGATGGCAAACCAGGTAAATCAGGAGCGCCTCCGCCGCCCGCGAGGGTAATCCGCGCAGAGGCCGGCCATTCAGTTCGATAGTCACAACGCCTAACAATCGAATGACGAGTTTTTTATGCATCGCTGCCGGTAAATTAGTTTGAAAAGCTTTTTGGCCTGGGGATACCGTCCATTCTAAGCGTTTTCTGAGCGTTTGGCAAGTATCATAAAAAATATCCCAAATCGAAGGGCATTCCCGAATGGTTATAGTGGGTTCGAGGGCTACATCCCGGCTTTGGTCCCCAAGATTCTTTGTTTTTCGGCTAACCTCCTTGAAGAGTCAGCAAATGGAGAGGAAATTTACCTGTACTCAACTACGCTTTTCCACTATAGTGGCCTTGTAAAACGGGCACCTCTCCTGCTCCACCATTCAAAAAAATTGTAACTACTCAGGTGACTGGCACTTTAACTTCAATAAAGTACGTTACTGAAGCAAAATCAAGCTTCATTGACCCGATTTAAGTGCCAGTCACCTGGTAGGCTGAGTAGTTACAAAAAATTAATAATCTAAAAATATGCGGAGGAATGATGCTCGATTTAATTCAAGCCAGGACTTCGGCCAGGCCCCGGCGATTGCCCTGGGCCAGCCTGACGATTGGTTTACTGCTGGCTGTGCTAATCCTGATAGCTCCACCTGTCCAGGCTGCCGCCATTACCGTTAACACCACCGCCGACGAAAACAACAATGACGGCGACTGCTCACTGCGGGAGGCAATTATCGCCGCCAATGAAGACCGGGCGGTCAGCGGCTGCCCGGCCGGCAATGGGGCCGATACCATTCGCCTGCCGGCCGGCAATTATGTTTTAACCCTGACCGGAACCAGTGAAGACGCTGCCCTGACCGGCGATCTGGATATTAGCGAGGATTTGACCATCAACGGCGCGGGCCGAGCCAATACCACCATTGACGCCAACGGCCTCGACCGGGTGTTTTCGATTGTAGGGGCGCTGGCTCAACTCTCTGATCTGACCGTGACCGGCGGCGAATCGGGTATTCAGGCCGGCAGCGGGATCTACTTGGCAGCCGGTGGTTCATTGATCTTGACCAACGGGCGGGTGACTGATAACTCGCCGCAATGGGGCATCTACTCGGTGCCAACGGCGGGACCGCTGACCGTTACCAACAGCCGGATTGACAACAATACCGGAGGTGGCCTGTTAGTCCAAACTCCCACCACCATTGCCAACAGCGTTATCTATGACAATACCAGCGACAGCAACGGCGGGGGTCTCTACCATCTGCTAAGTCTCCTGACCGTTATTAACAGCACCATCAGCGGTAACAGCGCCGATAGTCATGGTGGGGGGATAATACTTAGCTCGGGTGAAATGCAGCTCTATAACGTGACCATCGCTAACAATACGGCTGATGCCGATGGCAATGGCACGGGAGAGGGCGGTGGAATTTACATTAACAGCGGTAGCTTCACGGCACAAAACAGTATCATCGCCGACAATGTTGACAATAGCGGTACAGGCACACTTCATAATGACTGCTCCGGTATCCTCGTCAGCGCGGGCTACAACCTGATCGAGACCACCACCGGCTGCACCATCACCGGCGATACCACCGGCAACCGGCTCAATCAGCTACCCTTCCTCGGCCCGCTGCAAAACAACGGCGGCTCAACCCAAACCCACGCCCTGCTGGTGGGGAGTCCGGCGGTCAATGCCGGCAATCCGGCCGGCTGTTTAGACCAGAACAGCGTCTTGCTCACTACCGACCAGCGTGGGTACGTCCGCAACGGTACTTGCGATATGGGCGCGTATGAGTACAACTCGCTCGGCACGCCCACCCCGACCGCTACGGCCACTTTTACCCGCACGCCGACCCCCACCCGTACTCCCACCGCCACCCCCACCTTTACGCCCAGTTCCACTGCCACCCGTACTCCCACCGCCACCGCCACTTTCACCCCCACCGCCACCCAAACTCGCACTCCGACCGCCACCTTAACCAATACACCTATCCCGCCCACGGCTACCCGTACCCCGACCACTACGCCAACCGCCACCCGCACCCCCACTGCGACACCGACCACTACCCGACTTGCCTCTACCGCTACCCCAACTTCCACCGCCACCGCGACCCCCACCGAGACGCCGGCTGCTGCGCCCACCCCCAACTGGATTTATCTGCCGATTATTCAGAAGTGAGTTGACCGATTTAAAACGTAGCCAATATCAAGAGGGAAAATTATGCTTTATTCATCAGCTCGTTTTATCCAGCTTTGGCCGGTATTGGGCCTGGCGTTCATGCAGGAACTTGTCAAAAAAAGCTGGTTTTGATCGGTTAAAGAATATTATAGCTGCTTCTTCCTGGTCACGACGGTTCAATAGTTGGCAGTAGTCAGTGAGCAGTATTTCAGCTACTCACATTAGTTTTGGGCCATAGTTAACCTAATACTTTTAAGGAGTCATATCAATGAACACACTGTATAACAAACTTGGTGGTGCAGCGGCTGTTGACCTAGCTGTAGAAAAGTTTTATGAAAAGGTCTTGGCAGATGAACGAGTTCAGCACTTCTTTGCTCATACGGATATGGAGCAACAAAAACAGCATCAAAAAGCATTTATGACCTACGCTTTTGGTGGTACTGAATACTGGAACGGTCGTTCAATGAGGAATGCGCATAAAGAATTAGTGACTCAGATGGGCTTAACGGATAGCCACTTTGATGCGATTGCTGAGGATTTAGTTGCTACCCTGGTTGAGTTGGGAGTTCCCCAAGCCTTAATTGATGAGGTAGTGCAGATTGTAGGTTCTGTCGCTCATCGGAATGATGTTTTAAATCGCTGACATGGCTTCTAAAACCGAAACCTATTGGCCAAATATTGTTGATAGTGAGGAGGATGCTCTACCCACACCACCCAGCCGGCTGCGCACTATCCTCAGCCGGGCGGTGAAAATCTACCTGGGCTTGTTCTTGGGGATTAGCTTGCTGTTATCAGTGTTGGGGGTTGACCCCATGACTCACGACGGAATGATACCTCAGTGTTTGCTGCTCTATGTGGGT
>CAZDMM010000613.1:0-4948 GCA_964505845.1 uncultured Caldilineaceae bacterium | reverse complement strand
GAGTGCTGCATAGTTGGCTGGTCTGGCGTATTGGCAAGCGCATCTTTGGGCCGGCGGCCGGCCTGGTGGCGGCCGGCTTAAGCGCGGTATATATTTACTTCTTTTATTATGCCGGAGGGCTGCTAACTGAAACCTTCTACATTGTCGGTATTTTGTGGACCCTGGATGCGGCCCTGAGATTGGCCGCCAAGGCCAAGCTGCCCGCTGCAAGTGGCCGTGGGCTAACGTTGAGGTGGTATCATTGGCTGGAGTTGGGGGTAGCCATCGGGATAACGGTTCTGCTGCGCCAGGTCTTTTTCCTCTTTGTGCCGCTTTTGTTTCTGTGGCTGTGGTGGAATTTATCCAAAGTGCAGCCAGACACGGCGGGCGTCCGGTTGCTCGGGCGGCGGGTTTTTAATTGGCCGGTATTGATGGGCTTGTGCTTAACCACTTTGATCATCGTATGTATGATTGCGCCCTGGACTGTGCGTAACTATCGGGCCTTCCATACCTTTGTGCCGTTGAATACAAATGCCGGATATGCCTTTTTCTGGGGCAACCACCCGATTTACGGCACGCAGTTTGAAGGGATATTAACCCGGGGGTCCTATGCCGATCTCATTCCAGAGGAACTCAGGCCCCTGAACGAAGCGGAACTGGATCGGGCGCTCCTGGCCCGGGGCCTTGAATTTATTGTTGACGACCCGGTGCGCATATTTTGGCTTTCTCTGAGCAAAGCGCTGGAGTACTTTAAATTCTGGCCCTCCAGCGAGTCGGGTACCATCAGCAACATTTCTCGCGTGGGATCTTTTGGGATTGCCCTGCCCTTTATTTTATACGGCCTGTGGCTGGCCCTAAAGCTGGTTCGGCGCCCCATGCAGCCTGACCAGCGCCCAGCCCTGGCGCTGCTGTTGCTCTTTGTTTTGGTCTACACCTTGCTTCACCTGGCTTCGTGGGCGCTAATCCGTTACCGTTTGCCGGTGGACGCTATTCTGCTGATCTTTGCCGCGCTTGGTCTGGTTACCCTGAGCAGGAAACTCAAACCATTGTTCCACACTAATGCTTGAAAAAATTGGAGTGATCTGTGCGAATCGGAATTGATGCCCGTTTTTTAACCCACCCTCAGGTGGGTGGTTTCAAAACATATACCGTGAATTTAATCAATGCCTTGAGCCAGGTTGATAAAGACAATCAATACATTCTGTATACCGATCGTCAACCAACCGAGGAGAACGCCCTGCCTCAGGTAGCGAATTTTACCTACCGGAGTGTGCCGGCTACCTTGCCTCTTATCGGTATGCCCATAAGAGAGCAATTTTTGCTCAAACGGCATATTGCTCAGGATAATCTTGATGTGGTTCATTTTCTGTGCAATACGGCGCCGGTTCCTATGCCCAAGAGGTCTATTCTCAGCCTGCTCGATGTTATTCAAGTAAAAACCCCCCAGAACTTTCCAACTTCAACCGGGTTAGAGGATTATCGGCGGTGGGCCATATCGGCCTATTCAAAGTGGGCCATCTTAAAAACCGTCCAGACTGCCGAGAGAATCATTACCCTTTCTCACTTTGAAAAGGGTGAAATTGCAAAGCATTTGGATGTGGCGCCGGAGCGAATTCATGTGACCTATTTTGGCGTCAACCCTGTGTTTTCCCAAGCCGCCCCTCAGACGAGAGAAACATGGCGTGCCCAGGTCGGCCAAAAATATGGGATCCAGCGCAAATTTATCATGGGGGTTGGCTACGAACCACGAAAAAATATCCCGCTTTTGATTGAAGCCTTCTCAAAGCTGGCGTCCACCTTTCCTGAGCTTGATCTGGTTATCGTGGCGGCCGAAAAAGAGCGAAGATTGTATTTTCAGCAGTTAGCCGCTGAATTGGGCCTCAATGACCGGGTCAATATACTGCCCGCGCTTCACCCGGCCGAATTGGCCGTCCTTTACAATTTGACGGAGTTAATGGTATTTCCCTCCAACCGTGAGAGCTTTGGCGCTCCCCCGCTCGAAGCCTTGGCCTGCGGGGCGCCGGTTCTGGCCATGAACCTGACCTCACTGCCGGAGGTTCTGGGAGATGGCGCCATCTTGCTGGACGGCACAGATGTGCAAATTTGGGCCAGCACCATGCAACGAATGTTGACCGACGACGACTTGCGTTCCGATTTAATGCAGCGAGGCTTACGACAGGCGGCTAAACTCACCTGGAAGCACTGCGCCGAGGGAACTATTCAGGTTTATCAAGAAGTTTTGGAAAGTTGCGGGAATAAAAAGTAACTTGATAGCTTGCTACTGGCCTCGGACGAACTCATATTGAACAGCCAGTAGGGGAGATAAAGATGATACTTTGCTCAACCATCATTCCAACCGTAAACCGCCATACCCTGGGGCGATCTGTGTGGAGCGCCCTTAAACAAGACCTTGGCCCCGAATCACATGAGATCCTGGTTTTTAATAATAGCGCCGGGGATTTGCCGGAGGCCGACTGGATGAGTTCGCCCCAGGTCAAGATCATCAATACTCATTCAAACCTCACCCACGCTTCCAATTTGGGAGCGGAGATGGGCGCCGGAAAATATATCAATTTTCTTCACGATGATGACTATTTGCACCCTGGCGCGTTGAAGGCGCTGGTTGAGGCAGCCGAGGAATCTGGTTGTGATTGGGTCTATGGAGCCTATCACCTGGTAGACGATGAAGGCAACCATGTTTCCACCGAGCGACCCCAGATAAACGGGAATATTTTTGCATTTTTACTGGGGGGCGAGTGCTTACATTTTGCAAACTCGATCATCAATCGGGAAGTATTCCTTAAGGTGGGGATGCTTGATCCCCAGATTCCAATATGTGATGATCTTGATTTGGAATGTCGCATAGCATTGGTGAGTGATTTCAAAAGCATTGACCCGGTGGTGGCGACGGTGCGGATTGCCGGTGGAAAGGGCAGTTTCATTGATACATCGGGCGTCTCCAAGGACTCCCGCAGATTACGCGAGAAGGCCCTAAATGCACCCAATGCTCTGACCAGGCTGCTTGATTCGATCAAGGGTGATGTATTTCTTCGGGGTAGAGTCTGCCGAGCCTACCTGACTTCTGGCGCCTGGAATATCCTGAATGGTCGCCTGCTTGTGGCCGGAAATCGTCTGATTTCACTGCTTTATCTAACCGGTTTCTATCCATTTGCGCCGAACTTTTGGCGCGGCCTTTTGTTTCGTTCCCATTGGCATGCCGTCGGGAAACCGATGCAGGAACAGCATTTTAAAACGCATGTACCTACCTAAGAGTGCAAAATATGGCTAAAATTGTCTTATATGGACATTGTGGCTCAGGCAATATTGGGAACGATAGTTCGCTTGAAGCAGTGCTTTATCATATAAAAAAGTACCAACCGGATGTGGAGGTAATCTGTGTTTGCAACGGCCCCCGCGAAGTCTCAAGGCGTTTTGGTATCCAGACGCTTTCCATGAGCGGGTCTGATGCTGACAAACACCCCTCCGGCGGTCTCCCGTCGCGTCTCCGCCGGCTCTGGCTGCACCTGGCGCACGAGGTTCTCTTTTGGTGGCAAAGGCCGGGCTGGTTTCGGCCGGGCGACAAATTTATTGTGGTGGGAACGGGCGCAGTGGATGACATGGGCGTCCGCCGGCCCTGGCATGCCCCCTATGAACTTTACAAATGGTGCAAGGCGGCCAAGCTGGGCGGCGCACAGGTTATTTTTATGAGTGTCGGCGTCGGCCCAATCCTGAACCGCGTCAACAGATTCCTGATGCTCAAAGCTCTGCGTATGGCGGATTACCGTTCTTACCGCGAAGTGGCCGCGTTCAATTACCTGCAGAGCCTGGGCTACGATACTTCCGGCGACCTCTCATATCCCGACCTTGTTTTTAGCCTGCCGAAGGCATCGCTGCCCAGCCCCAAACAATCCGCCTCCACGCCAACTGTGGTAGGATTGGGCTTGATCAATTACTATGGCTGGCAGTATGAGCCGGGTACGGGTGAGAAGGTCTATCAGGAATATATTTCAAAAATAAAGTGTTTTGCAGACTGGTTGCTCCGGCAAGGATTCATCGTCCGGGTTATTTTCGGGGATAAAGCCGACAGATGGCCCGTCGAGGATCTCGTTGAATTTGTGAACAAAGAGGGTGAATCCTGTTGGCGAGAAAAGCTCATCGTCCAAGAAATTACAAACGTCAATGACCTGTTTCATCAAATCGCCCAGACAGATATTATCGTCGCCAGCCGCTTCCACAACGTGCTGTGCTCGCTCATGCTGGAGCGGCCGGTTATCTCGCTTGGGTATCATGAAAAAAATGATTTACTGATGAAGGCCATGGGCCTTGAAGATTACTGCCAGCACATTGAGCATTTTACCCATGAGCGACTTGTTGAACAATTCAATTCCTGCCTTCAGGAAACTAACCAAATTGTGCGTCAAATTCATGATCACGTGGATAGCTACCGCAATTTGCTTGACGACCAATATCAAATGCTCCTAAAAAACTAAACGAGGAACCTCAATGATTGAACAAACTAAAGAAATGCAAACCCCTGCCAGCCATACCCTGTCCGGGAGCCGCTGCCGGTTTTGTAAGACGCCTCTGCGCCATACCTTTGTTGATTTAGGCATGTCGCCCCTGTGCGAAAGCTACGTGAGCGCCGGCCAGCTTAACCAAATGGAACCCTTTTATCCCCTGCATGTTCAGGTATGCCACAACTGCTACCTGGTGCAGTTGGATGAGTACGTTAGCCCGGAGCATATCTTTACCGAGTATGCTTACTTTTCCTCCTACGCCGACTCCTGGCTGCAGCATGCCCAAAACTATACCAACCTGATGGTGGAGCGCTTTCACCTCAACGGGCATAGCCATGTGGTTGAGGTGGCCAGCAATGACGGCTACCTGCTGCAATATTTTGTGGAGAAACAAATCCCGGCCCTGGGCATCGAGCCGGCGGCCAACGTGGCTAAAGTGGCCGTTGAAAAAG
>CAZDMM010000612.1:0-4949 GCA_964505845.1 uncultured Caldilineaceae bacterium | reverse complement strand
TGGAGGATTACCAGCAGCCCTACAACGCCCACTTCTACACCGACCGCAAGATTTATCGGCCTGGCCAGACGGTCTACTTTAAAGGCATCCTGCGGGCCGACGACGACGCCAAATACAGCCTGCCCAGCGGCTCCGACCCCATCAATGTGGTCATCACCGACAGCCAGGGCAAAGAAGTTTTCAATCAAGATTTTGCCCTCAATGAGTTTGGCACCATCAACGGCGCCTTTACCCTGGATGAAAACGCCGTACTCGGCTCTTACAACATCCAGACCACCTACAAAGAGAGCAACTATCTCTACGGCGATTTTCAGGTGGCGGCCTACCGCAAGCCGGAGTACCTGGTTGAAGCCGTCACCGACAAGCCGGAGTACGCCAACGGCGAAAGAATCAAAGTGACCACCAATGCCCAATTCTTCTTCGGCGGGCCGGTGTCCAACGCCAAAGTGAAGTGGACCGTCCTTTCTGATGATTATGCTTTTGTCTATACCCCCCCCCTCAAAGGCGGCGCGCAGGGCTGGTATGACTTTACCGATTACGACTTCAGCCGCAGCGATGCCTACTACTACGGCGTCTACGGCGAGCAAATCGGCGAGGGCGAGGGCGTGACCGACGCCGAAGGCCGCTTTACCTTTGAGTTCGACGCCGACATCGCCGAGCGCATCGGCAGCCAGAAATTTACCTTTGACATCGTCATCACCGATGTTAACAACCAGGAAGTGGCCGCCCAGGCCCAGGCGATTGTGCATAAGGGCCGCTTCTACATCGGCCTCAGCCCGGAGCGGTACGTGGGCCAGACCGGAAAAGAGAATAATGTCAACGTGCTGACGGTGGATTGGCAGAGCCAGCCCGCGCCGCAGCAAAAAGTGCAACTCGTCTTCTCGGAGCACAACTGGTACAGCGTGCAAAAGCAGTATGAGGATGGCTCCTACTATTGGGACAGCGTGGTGGAGGATATTCCGGTCTTTACCACCACCGTCACCACCGGCGCAGACGGTCAGGCCGTGGCCCAGTTCACCCCGGACAAGGGCGGTATCTACAAAATAAGTGCCAGCGCTGCCGACCGCGACCGCAACGAGGTGCGCTCTTCCACCTACATGTGGGTCAGCGGGGCGGAATACGTTAACTGGCGGCAGGAAAACAACGACCGGATTGACCTGGTGGCCGACAAGCGCGAGTACAACGTGGGCGATACCGCCACCATCCTGGTGCCCCATCCTTACAGCGGCACAGTGCAGGCTTTGGTCACGCTGGAACGCGGCCACATCTACGACCATTACGTGACCGAACTGAAATCCAACAGCGAGCAGCTTGAAGTGCCCATCACCGAGGAGATGATTCCCAATATGTACGTCTCGGTGGTGGTCATCTCGCCGCCCGCCACCGTGACCGTTGGCGACGAAGAAAAGGTGAGCGGCGAACTGCCCAGTTTCAAAGTGGGCTACGCCAGCCTGCCCATCAACACCAAAGAAAAAATCCTGCAAATCACCATGACCCCCAACAAGGCGACGGATGAAACTTACCAGCCCGGCGATACGGCGGAGTACAAGGTCAAAGTGACCGACGCGCAGGGGCAGCCGGTCAAAGCCGAGCTATCCCTGGCCCTGGTGGATAAGGCGGTGCTGACCCTGGCCCCGGAGACGCCCGGCCAACTGACCAGCACCTTCTGGCGCACGCGCGGCCTGGGCGTGACTACCGCCGGCGGTCTGACCCTGGCTATTGACCGCATCAACCTGGCCGTCTCGCCCGAAGCTAAGGGCGGCGGCGGCGGCTTTGACCAGGGCTTTGGCGATATCCGGGGCGAGTTCAAAGATACCGCCCTGTGGCTGCCCGATTTTGTGACCGGCGCCAACGGCGAAGGCACAGTGGAGGCCAAGCTGCCCGATAACCTGACCACCTGGACGATGACCGGCAAGGGCGTCAGCGGGGCCGATACGCTGGTGGGTGAAAGCACCGTGGAAATCGTCAGCGCCAAGCCGCTGCTGGTGCGCCCGGTCGCCCCCCGTTTCTTTGTGGTGGGCGACGAGGCGGTGCTGGGCCTGATTGTGCAGAATAACAGCGGGGCCGCGCAGCAGGCGGAGACTAAACTTGAAGGGGAAGGGTTAGAGATTGGGGAATGGCGAATAGCAAATGGCGAATGGAATAGTGAGGGAACGCCCACGCTGGAAGTGAAGGCCGGGGAGCGGGTCAAGGTTGAGTACAAGGTGGTAGTCAAGGATGTGGAGCAAATCAAGCTGACGATGGGCGCGAAGTCCGCCGAGTACGGCGACGCCATGACCTTTGATTTGCCGGTCTACCGCTTTAGCACGCCGGAGACGGTGGCGACCGCCGGGGTGCTGGATGAGGACGGTACCCGCACCGAAGGTATCGCGCTGCCCGCTAACATTGACCCGACACAGGGCGACCTGACGGTAAGCGTTGACCCCAGCCTGGCCGCCGGCATGCGCGACGGCCTGACCTACCTGGAGCATTTCCGCTACGAGTGTACCGAGCAGACCGTCAGCCGCTTTTTGCCCAATGTTTTCACCTTCCGGGCTTACCAGCAGCTTAAGATGGAGAACCCGGAGTTAGAGAAGAAGCTGCCCGGACTGGTCAGCCTGGGCTTGCAGCGCCTTTACAACCAGCAGCACGTGGACGGCGGCTGGGGCTGGTGGATTCTGGATGACAGCAACCCCTACCTTACCGCTTACGTGCTCCTGGGCCTGGTCGAAGCCAAGCGGGCCGAGTTCCCGGTGGATGAGACGGTCATGCAAAATGCCGTCTCCTACCTGGATGCCAGCCTGGTCGCTCCCAAAGACATCGCCGAACCCTGGCAGGGCAACCGGCAAGCCTTTATCCTGTACGCCCTGGCCGAGGCCGGCTCCGGCGATTTGGGCCGCACCACCGCCCTGTTTGACAAGCGCCAGCAGCTTGACGCCTTTGGCCGGGCTTACCTGGCCATGGCCATGCACATCCTCGACCCCAAGGCCAGGCAGATCAAGACCCTGCTGGATGACATCACCAGCGCGGCTATCGTCAGCGCCACCGGGGCGCACTGGGAAGAGGAACAGGTAGATTACTACGCCATGAACACCGACACCCGCAGCACCGCCATCATCATTGCCGCCCTGTCGCGGATTCAACCGGAGCATCCTTTGTTAGCCAATGCGGTGCGCTGGCTGATGAGCGTGCGCGAGAGCGGCGGCTACTGGGAAACCACCCAGGAAACCGCCTGGGCCATCATCGGCCTGACCGATTACATGGTGGCGACGGGTGAACTGGAAGGCAACTATGCCTGGAAAGTGAGCCTCAATGGTAAAGGGTTGAGTGAAGGCACGGTGGATAAAAAGAATATTGATGAGACGACCAAGTTGAAAGTGGAGATTGGAGATTTGTTGACCGATGCCGTCAACCGCCTGGCGGTGGAGCGCGACCCGGCGGCTACCGGCGCAGATGGTAAAGGCCGGCTCTACTACGCCGCTTACCTGACCACCTACAAGCCGGTGGAAGAAGTCAAGGCGCTGGATCGAGGGGTGATTGTCTCGCGGCAGTACAGCCTGGCGAGCTGCGAGGAGGCGAGGACGCGCGGAGGCGAGGAAACGGCCGTCTCTCCTGACTGTCCGGCGGTTCAGGAGGCCAAAGTCGGCGACATCATCCAGGTGAAGCTGACCCTCATCGCGCCTAACGACCTGCACTACGTCGTGGTGGAAGACCCCTTCCCCGCCGGGACGGAAGGTATTGACGCCAGCCTGGCCACTACCAGCGTGGTCGGCCAGCAGCCGGAACTGACCCGCACCGACCGGCGCAACCCCTGGGGCGGCGGCTACGGCTGGTGGTGGTTCTCTCACGCTGAGGTGCGCGACGAGAAGGCCGTGCTCTTTGCCACCTACCTGCCCAAAGGCACCTATGAATACACCTACTCCATCCGGGCCTCCGTGCCCGGCCAGTTCCGGGTCATCCCCACCCACGCCGAGGAGATGTACTTCCCGGAGGTCTTTGGCCGGGGTGATGGGGCGCTGTTTAAGGTGACGGAGTAGACGCACAAAGGTTGAGGTGACAGTCACTTTTAAAGTGACTGTCACCTCGTTTCGCCCCCCTCACCCCCTGGAACGCCCACCCCAACTCTAACCAAATTAATACGATTCTTCAAGACAATTCTCATGGTAATCTGTTATGGTAGATGATAGATTTTACCGGACGTTCGCTTAACAACTACAGGAGGCAGCCATGGCCTTAAAAGGAAACTTGCAGGATTTTAGTACAACCCAACTCCTCAACTTGGTTCACCTGGCCCAAAAGACCGGCAAGTTGCATGTGAAGGGTCAAGGCCAAAAGATCACCCTCTTTTTTAAGGAGGGCCGCTTGATCCAGGCCTCCAGCAGCATGGCCGAAGATCATCTGGCGGCGCTGCTCTTGAAACGAGGCAGGCTGACTCCTGAACAGGCCGAGGCGCTGACCCGCCGGATCGGTACGTCGGATAGGAGTCTGGGCCAGTTTTTGATGGATGCCCGCTTGATGTCCAAAGCCGACATTGCCCAGAGCGTCAAGGATTACATGCTGGAAATTGTCTACAATTTGTTTAGCTGGGCGGAGGGGGAGTTCTGCTTTGAGCCAGACTCACTGCCGGCCAGCCACCGGATCACCGTTCCGCTGCACCTGGATAAGGTTATTCTGGATTACAGCCGGCGCACGCAGGAGTCGGACCGGCTCCTGGCCGAACTGCCCGATTTAGGCGCCATCAGGCTCAAAATTACCGATAAGCCCCTCTACCATATCAGGTTAACCCCGGATGATTGGCGCGTGATCACCCATATTCACCCCCACCATACCGTCGAGCAGATTGCCCAGGAAAGCAACATGGATGAGCTGCAAATCCGCAAGGTGGTGTATGGGCTGCTCCAGGTGGGGTTGGTTGAAGCGATTCAACCGGCCAGGCCGGAACAAAAGCCGGCCAAAACCTCGCCGGCCGG
>CAZDMM010000611.1:0-4959 GCA_964505845.1 uncultured Caldilineaceae bacterium | reverse complement strand
ATTATGGGTTGGAGTCCACCGAGGGCTGAAGCCCCCGGCTACCACAGGTGAAAGCCGGTTGAAAACCGGCTCAAAGGAAAGATAAATCTTTGCGTCTTAGCGACTTTGCGCCTTTGCGTTGAAAACTTTTTAGTGGTGGCTTGTCCACATGAGGGTTCATAACAATGTCCGAATCTATCCATGTCACTAACAGTGTAGCTTCACCCCTGGAACAAAATCTGGCCGCGCGGATTCGCCACGTGGAACTCAGCATCCGCACCAAAATGCTGGAAACCGCTGCCACCCTGAGCGATGTGATCGCCCTGGGCCGGGGCGACCCCGATTTTGACACGCCGGAGCATATTGTGGCCGCGGCCCAAAAGGCCCTGGCCGAGGGCGTCCACCATTACACCACCCCCACCGGTTTGCCTCAATTGCGCCAGGCTATCGCCCAGAAGCTCAAAGAGGATAATGGGCTGGACTATGCCGCCGAGGAGGTGGTGGTCTGCAACGGCTGCCAGGAGGCGCTGTACATCATTATGCAAGCCCTGCTCAACCCCGGCGATGAGGTGTTGCTGCAAATGCCGCGCTTTAATGCTTACGACCACATGATTGACATGGCCGGGGGCAAGGTGGTGGCTGTGCCGACCTACGAAGCAGATGATTTTGCCCTGCTCCCGGCAGAAATCGAAAAACGTATCACCCCGCGCACCAAAGTGCTGGCGGTGGTCACGCCCAACAACCCCACCGGGGGAGTCATCCCGCCGGCTGTCTTGCAGCAGATTGCCCAATTGGCCGTTGAGCGCAACCTGATTGTCATCTCCGACGAAATTTATGAAAAGATAATTTTTGATGATCTACCCCACGTCAGCCTGGCTACCTTTCCGGGCATGCGCGAACGCACCATTACGGTCAACGGTTTTTCCAAAGCCTATGCCATGACCGGCTGGCGGGTGGGCTACCTGGCTGCCCCTCACCCCTTTGTCCGGGCCATCACCGAGGTGAAGCATACCCTCACCATTTGCACCTCTACCCCCATGCAGATGGGCGCGCTGGCCGCTTTGACCGGCCCGCAAGAGCCGGTGCAGGCCATGCGGGCCGAGTATGACCGGCGGCGGCACGTGATGATGAAAGCTTTGGACGAGCTGGGCCTGAGCTATGGTTATCCCGGCGGGGCCATGTACGTGTACGCCAATGTCTCCCTCACCGGGCTGGATTCGGAAACTTTTTGCCTGGAGCTGCTGCAGCGGGCCAAAGTAATGATTTTCCCCGGCACGCTGTTTGCCGACGAGCACAAAAACCATATTCGCATCTCGCTGCTGGCTCCTATGCCCAAAATGGAGGCGGCGGTGCAGCGGTTAAAGGAGTTTGTGGGAGGACTCCCAACACCATGAAAATCACCGAACTGACCGCCAGGGCCATCAATATTCCGCGCCAGGCCACGCTGACCACCTCCTATGGCAGCGAGAGCCAGGCGACGACCATTTTAATCCAGATAAAGACCGACGAGGGCCTCAGCGGGGTGGGGCAGGCTTCGGTGGATGCGCCTTTTTACGGCGAAACGGCCCAGGGCATGCTCGCCAATATTCGGGCGCACCTGGCCCCGGCTTTGGCCGGCCAGGATCCGTTCAATATTACCCGGCTCAACGCCACCATGCGGGCCGTACTGCCCCACCACTGGTTTTCCCATTCCGGGGTGGATATGGCCCTGTGGGATTTAAAGGGCAAAGCTCTGGGCGTGCCGGTCTACCAACTGTGGGGCGGCCAGGTGCGCGACGGGATCGAGCTGATGGGCTTTGTGCCGCACGACACGCCGGAGCGCATGGCCCGCTCTGCCCGCGAGGAGTTAGAGCAGCACGGCTACCGCGTGCTTAAAATGAAGATTGGCCTGGACCCTCAAGGGGATGTGGCCCGCTACCGGGCTGTGGCCGAGGCGGTGGAGGATCGAGCCGTGATCCAGGTAGACGGCAATACCGGCTACACCCTGGCCGAGGCGATTCCGGCCCTGACCGCGATGGAGCGCATCGGCGGGCTGGGGGCGATTGAGCAGCCGGTGGAGCGGCTAGAGGATCTGGCCGAGATTGCCCGCCGCCTGAGCGCCCCGGTCATGGCCGACGAGGCCATCTATCCACCCCAGGACGCCATTGAGGTTATCCGGCGCAAGGCAGCCAGCCTGGCCTTGATGAAAATCAACAAGCACGGGGGCTTACTGAACGTCTATCGCATCGGCCAGATTTTTGAAGCCGCCGGTCTCACCCTCTCTATCGCCATTTATTACGATTTGATCGCGGTAGCGGCCACGCATCTGGCCTCGGCCCTGCCCTGCGCCGAGTGGCCTTCTCCCTTTACCTACCTGCAAGACACCTTCATCGCCACCCCCTTTGGCCCGGACGGCCTCAAGCTGCGCACCCCCACCGGGCCAGGGCTGGGCGTCGAGCTGGATTGGGACAAGGTTAAACGGTATACGGTGGACATGTAAAAGGGCTGTTCACGAGGCCAAAAGTGAAAATACGGGCCACGCACTACGCATTATGGGTGAGGGTTATTTACGAAGGAGCCGTCACGAGCCTGCGGCACACCACTAATGATGAAAATACTTTTCGGCGGTCGGTGGTCTTCCGTCGGCGGTCGTATTTACAGAGGAGGACTAAATAAGGCAAAACCGAGATAAACTTACGGACAATCATTATCCAACTCAGCATGTAATCCAAAAAGGAGGGAAAACGATGGCAAGCGAGCAGTTGAAGTTTAAGAAGTGGGGCTTGTTGATCCTGGCGGCCATAGTCTTGGCGATAGTGGCAGCCGCCTGTACCGGCGCCGCTCAACCCGAAACAATCACCAAGGTTGAAACCGTGATTGTGGAAAAAGAAGTCGAAAAAGAGGTTGAGAAGATTGTCACGGTTCAGGTTGAAAAAGAGGTCAAAGTTGTCGAGACCGTACAGGTCGAGAAAATTGTGGAGGTGACGCCGGCGCCGGGCGAGCGGGTCTTGACCATCGGCATGAATGAGTTGGTCACTTCGCTGGACCCGCCCACCGACTGGGCTATTGCCGCCACCTGGATTCATCTGAACATGTTTGACTGCCTCATCTGGCGCAACCGCAAGACCGCCGAATTTGAACCCTGGCTGGCCGAGTCGTATGAGCAGGTCAATGATACCACCTGGCGTTTCAAACTGCGGGAAGGCGTCAAGTTCCACAACGGCGAGGATTTCAACGCTGATGCGGTCGTTTGGACTTACGAGCGGATTCTGGCCGACGATACCATGATCACCCATCCGCAGTGGACTTTTATCAAGGAAATCAAAGTTTTAGGCCCCTACGAGGTTGAAATTTCAACCACCGCCCCGGAACCGGCCATGCTGAGTAAAATGGCTGGCACCGGCTGCGGCATCCAGGCTCCCAAACACGGCAAAGAGCAAGCCGACAGCGGCGCGGAATATCAGCCGGTGGGTACCGGCCCCTTCAAGTTTGTGGAGTGGGTCAAGGATGACCATATTACCCTGGCCGTAAATCCTGATTATTGGCAGGGCAAGCCGCAGATTGACACCATCATCTGGCGCGCTATTCCTGAGGTCTCGACGCGGGTAGCTAACCTGCTGACCGGTGATGTGGATTTGACCGTCTCGGTGCCGCCCCAGGATTGGCCCAGGGTGAGTGAAAACCCGGAGACTCGCATCAAACAGTTTTTGACTACCCGGGTTATGCTGCTGGCGCTCCGCACCGGCCCTTCAAAATCGCAGCCGGATTGGACCGGCGTTACCTCAGATGTGCGCATCCGCAAAGCGATAAGCTACGCCATTGACCGCCAGGCTTTGGTGGACCTGCTCGATGGCATGGCTATTCCGGTCATGTCGCGCATTACGCCGCCGACGCTGGGTTGGGATGAGAAATTTATCAATCAGGTGGGCGAATATAATCCTGAAAAAGCTAAACAACTGCTGGAAGAGGCCGGCTACAACGGCGAGGAGCTGACCTTCCACGCCAGCACCTCCTGGCTCAAACAAAAAGAGGTGGCCGAGGCTATTGAGGCTATGCTGGAAGCGGTCGGGCTAAATATTGACCTGCAGGTCATGGATGTGACTACCTTCCGGGAACAGGTCTACTTCCCCAACAAAAACGATGAAATCTATATGGACGCCCTGGGCAACTCCTTCTTTGACCCCTGGATCACTATGAAAGAGTTTGAACCCGGCCAGAAGCAGCGCTCCGGCTGGCAAAACGAAGAGGCCGACAAGCTGATTGTTGAAGCGGCGCAAAATATGGACCCGGAGGCCCGTCGCCAGCAGTACATCCGCCTGCAAGAGTTGATCAATGAACAAGTGCCCCACATCTACCTCTACCAGATGAAAGACGCCATCGGCATCAGCGATAAAATAGAATGGGATCCGCCGCTGGATGAATTTTTGTGGATGGGCAACGCCGTTTGGCGTGAGTAAGGCAAAGGTTTACCAATGACGCGATACTGGGTCTCTCGCTTGTTGCAGATGATCCCGCCCCTGTTTGGGCTGACCATCATCCTCTTTATTTTGCTGCGTATCGGCGGAGACCCGGTAGCGCACCTGGTTCGCCCGGAAGCCTCACCGGAGGAGATTGCCAGCGTGCGGGCCGCCTACGGCCTGGACCGGCCTTACCTGGAACAATATTTTAAGCAGTTGGGCCTTATTTTGCGCGGTGATTTTGGGGACTCCTTTCGCTTCCGCACCCCGGCCATGCCGCTGGTGCTGGAGCGATTGCCGGCCACGTTAGAGTTGGCCCTGGCCTCGATGCTGATCGCCATTTTGATTGCCATCCCGGCCGGCCTCTTTTCGGCGGTTTACCAAAACTCGCCCCTGGATTTGTTGGTCACTACCATCTCTACCCTGGGCCGGGCCATGCCCAATTTTTGGATTGGCATCATGCTGATTCTGCTGGTGGCGGTGCAGTTGGAGTGGACGCCGGTGTCGGGACGCGAGGAGGCGGCTTCGATTATCCTGCCGGCCC
>CAZDMM010000610.1:0-4961 GCA_964505845.1 uncultured Caldilineaceae bacterium | reverse complement strand
ACAAAGCTTACTTGGAGCTTCCGGGAAGGTTTATCAAACGACTTTGAACATGCCCCGCCGTCTCAGAACCGCACGTTGACAAATCGGCAAAAATTTGATACCATTTTTTCATACCTGACGTTAAGCTAATTACCCTCTGAAATCCCTGGTTTACCCGGCAAGGAGAGCCGCATGGCGTCAAACAAGCCTCACTAAGCTGAGAAGCTACGCTCGCTTATTGAGGCTTGTTTTGTTTCTACGGTTCGACCCCCCAAGGAGCATGGCATGATCGAGGTATCCCCGCGTGAGTACCACACCCTGATTCTGGCTGCCCTGTTGCACGACATCGGCAAACTGCTCATTAAAGACCCGGCAGAACGCCGGCGTTTGCGCCAATTGACCGAGCCGGAATTTCCCGGCGGGACCTCTGACCATTGGACGCTGGGTGAATACTTTTTAAGAGAGGAGCAGGTCAAGGCAGGGCTGCTTAACTTCGATTTAGATTATGAAAAGCTGTGCTTTGCCGTCCGCTGGCATCACTACCGCCAGGGCCGCCAAAGCGAACCCGCCGCACGGGCCTTGGCTTTGCTGGGCGACCAGGCAGCAGCGTTTCAAAGCGTGCGAGACTGTGTGACCAGCGGCGACCACTTGTCTGCGGGCGAGCGCCCCGCCCCGCCCGACGAAGCCATCGAGTTTACCCTGGCCCTGCAACCCATTTTTGCCGCTTTATATTTGGGCCGCCCCCGGCCAGGCGGCAGCCTGCGCTACCTGCCCCAGGCGCTCGCCCCCCGCGCCGCCTTTCCCGATAATTTCCCCGCCGGCGACACACCGGAGGCCCGCGCCTATCGGGAGCAAGCTTACGCCCCCCTGGTCACCCAATTTAAAGAAGGTTTCTATTACGCCCTGGCTCAGGCGGCCGATGTCAATGAGTTGGAAGCCTGGCTTTACTCCCTCCTTGAACGCTACGCCTGGGCTATCCCCAGCGATATGCACCCTACCGCAGAACCCCGCGATGTCTCCCTGTTTGACCACGAGCGCACCACCTGCGCCTTGGCCACGGCGGTTTACCTGTGGCAAGCCTTTGCCCCGGCCGAGGAAAAAAACTCTCCCCACTTTTTATTTATCAAGGGGGATGTCTCAGGGGTGCAGGATTATATCTACTCCATCGCCAATGTGGGGCCGGGTGGGGTGGCCAAGCGGCTGCGGGCGCGCTCTTTTTTTGTCACGGCCCTCACCGAGGTGGTGGCTCACCGGCTGCGTCGGGAGTTGCTGCCCGGCTACCCCCTGCCGGTGGCGGCCCAAATATTTGGCGGCGGCGGCCAATTTGTCCTGTTAGCGCCCGATTTAGCCGCGGTGCGTCAAAATCTAAAAAAGATTGAGCTTGAAGTTAACCGTTGGCTGTGGCAAACCTTGCAGGGAGACCTGGCCTTTGTGTTTGGCCAGGTTAGCGCCGGCCAGGCTGAGGTGGGCCTCTACGGCCGGCGCACCATCGGCAAGGTGCTGGGCGACCTGGACCGGCAGGTAGAGCAGGCTAAAGAGCGCCGGCTGGGGGCGTTGTTGCAGTCCACCGATGAGCAGGGCCGGCCCCGCTGGAATGAGGCTGGCTTTACCTGGGAGTATCTCAGCTATGCCCCGCACGGTGACTGCCCAAGCTGCCGGCGGCTGCCGGCCCAGGCCGGCGCAGGGGCTGCGGTTGACCAGCAGCTTTGCCCGCGCTGCCGCAAAGACAGGCTGCTGTCAGAGCAGATTGTGAGGGGACGCCGCAGCAGCGACCCGGTGAATGAACCCACGGCCGACACCAGCCCGGTCAGAGGGGCGCGCTTCATTGCTTATTACCGCGGGCCAGCCCCGCCCGCTCTTAAAAGCAACGTCGAAGCGCGCGAGGCCAGGCGTCTCCGGCACAGCACCTTGACCTTTTTTGAAGGCGACATGGCCGTACACGTGGTGCTGCTGGCAAATTTAGAGGATCGTGACCTGTTTGAAAGCCGGCCCTACCAGCTTGATGGCTTTGGCTACGAGCAGCCCACGCCCCAGGGGCCGGCCCTGGTGCGCCATTTTGCCAACCATGTGCCCCATTTTGGCTCTTTGGACAAGCTCCGGGAGTTTTGCACCCCGGAGCGGGGCTGCGTTCATAAGAGTTTTGAAGAAGATGACTTATGCGGCATCCGGGTGCGCCCCGACGGCAGCCCGGTCGGCCCGGAGGAGTTCCCTATTTTGCAAACCTTTGGCTGCATTTCGGCGGCGGCTGCCGAAGGGCCAAACGGGGTGTGGGGCAGCCAGCTCCTGGGCATCCTGAGGGCCGACGTGGATAACCTGAGCTTGCTGTTCCGCGAGGGCATCGGCGAAGTAAAGAGCCTGTCCCGGCTGGCGACCCTCAGCCGCATGACAGACCTCTTCTTTAGCGGTTGGGTGCATGAAACCCTGGCTCAACCGCCCCCCGGCAAAGCCTACCACCGCATTTACACCGTTTATGCCGGCGGCGATGACCTGTGCCTGGTGGGGCCGTGGGACGTGCTGATTGACTTTGCCCGCTATCTGGCCCAGGAGTTTGAGCGGTATACCGCCGCCAATCCCAATCTCAGCCTGTCGGCGGCCATTACCGTTACCAAGCCCAAGTTTCCCATGGCTACCTCGGCCCGGCGGGCCGGCGAGCTGCTCAAAAAGGCCAAAAACGCCGGGCGCAACCGGCTCCATTTGTTTGGCGTCACCGCCCGCTGGCGTGACCTGCCGCCTTATGAGAATTTGGAGCCGGCCCTGGCCGGGCAGTTGCAGCAGCAGGAGCGGCAGGCCACCCTGCTGGTAAACCAGTTGTGGGCCTGGGCCGAGCGCTTGGATACCGAGCTGGCTTACTACCTGCGTGAGAAAAAGGCGGGCCGGCGCTACCCCATCTCGCCCGCTTTTAGCCATCGTTTGCTGCGCTACGCCGAAATGGCCCGCGCCTGGGAATACCACGACGTGATCAAGGCCGATGATATGCTTTACCTGGCCCGGCTGGCTTATGATCTGGGCCGGAATGTGATCAAAAGCGGCCTGGCCCCTAAGGAGGTAACGGAGGGATTGGTTGAGCTAACCCAACTGCAGCAGCGCCGCCTGATGGCGGGGATGCGCCTGCCCCTTACCTATGCTTTATATCGCAACCGTGAAAGGAGTGCGGAGAATGGCCGTTGACAAAAACTTTCTAACGCAGGGATACTTTGAAAAGCGGGGTAATAAGCCGGTGATCCGGGCCGACCTGATAGCTGAGCACGCCCGGGCTTATGGTGAACTGTTTGCCAACCAACATGACCGAAATGTACAGGTATCAAGCAGCCAACTGCGGGCCTTCTATGCCGACGTGAAATCGCTGGAGCAGAAGATCAAAGATGGCGGCTTTGATCCTTTCTTCTATATGGTCAAAATGCTCAAAGCCAAGGCCAGCTACATCCAGGGCAAGCGCAGCGGCGGCCGGGTTTCGCGGGAGTTTCGGGATTACATCCACACCTGCGTGGATGCTATCCATACCGAGGAAGATTTCAAGGCTTTTCTCAAATTTTTTGAAAGTACAGTTGGCTTCTATTACGGGGCCGGTGGGGAGCGCATCGCATGAGCGACAAATTAGTGTTGGCCGATTATCTCACCCTCAAGGGAACATTACGCTGTGTGACCGGGCTGCGTATTGGCAGCTCAGCCGATGTGATCGAGATCGGCGGCCTGGACAACCCGATTATCAAGCACCCGCTCACCGGGCTGCCTTATGTACCCGGCTCGTCGCTCAAGGGCAAGATGCGGGCTTTGTTGGAGTTACGTCACGACAAAATTGACGCCCAGCCTTACGAAACGGATAAAAAAACAGGTCAACTAAAAAAAGGTAATAACGATAAACCTATCAAGAACCATGCTTATGGGGAAGTACACCGGCCCGGTGGTCATGGCTGTGAGGGAGAAACCTGCCTGGTCTGTCGCCTGTTTGGCTCCAACGCCGGGGAAGGCAAGCTAGGCCCGGCCCGGCTGATTGTGCGTGATGCTTATCTGACCAAAAAATCAGAAGAAGAGCTAACACAGAAATTGGCCGAGGGTGAACGGATAACAGAAATCAAGCACGAGAATACCATCAACCGTATCACCGCCATGGCCAACCCCCGCACTATGGAGCGCGTGCCGGCCGGGGTGGAATTTACCTTTGAGATCGGCTACCGTGTGTTTGATACCGGCGACGGCGGGGCGACCGACCGGGCGCTCTTCAAGCACGTGGCCGAAGGCTTGCAGTTGGTGGTGGTGGATACCCTGGGCGGTTCCGGCAGCCGGGGCTACGGCAAGGTGGCGTTTGAGCGGTTGAGCCTGACCAACCTGGCCGGTACAGCCCTGCTCACTGAAGCGCCTCTGGACGCTTTACTGGCCCTTGAGCTGTAGCTATGACCCTTTACCGCCTGACCCTCGAGCCTTACGGCTCCTTTCGCACCCCGCTGCAATCGGATACCATTTTTGGGCACCTGCTGTGGGCCTGGCGCTACACCGCCCAAACCAACGGCGAGCAGGCGTTGAGCGACTTACTGGCCCGCTACCGGGCCGGGGCGCCGCCCCTGCTGATTTCGGCCGGTTTTCCCGCCGATACCCTGCCCGCGCCGGTGCTGGCCGGGTCTGCCCCTTTACCCAAAACCGAGATTGCCAACCGGGTCGTCACCGACCTGCTGCGTAAGATAGCCGGGGAGATTGACTATTTGCCCCTGGCAAGCTGGCGCAGCCTGGCGCAGCGCCTTTCGGCTGAGACCTTGCAAGCTGAGCGGGAAGCCGTGCGGCAGAAGCTGCAAGCCAAGAAGCTGCCGGATTACCGGCGGCTGCAGCAAGACCGGGCCATCACCCGCACGGCGGTTGACCGGATTACCGGCAGCGCCCGCGAGGGCCAGTTGTTTGTGGCCGAGGAAACCTTTTATGGCCGCCTGGATACCTTTGAGGTTCGCCCGGCCCGCTTTGATATCTGGCACAAGCTGGCCGACGAGACGCTC
>CAZDMM010000609.1:0-4962 GCA_964505845.1 uncultured Caldilineaceae bacterium | reverse complement strand
GAGGCTTGTGTTTGCCGTGCTGCGCTCCGGCGCTCCTTTGCCACCGTGCGCGAGGCCGTGTACGGGGCGCAAGATATGGACGTGATCATCGCCAACTCGGAGCTGCTGGCCCAATCTATCGAGAAGTGGCTGCGGCTTTACCGCTGCCGCACCTGCGGCACGGAATGGGTTGAAGCCTGCTACAGCTCGGGCCACATGGAAATCTATTACCTCTTCCCCGCGCCGCCCGGCGGCGATACGGTCCGCTGGCTGCACGAAGAAGCCGCCGGGCTGCCCCCGGCCTGAGGTTGGGAGTTGGCGGTATTGGCGCAAGCGACGTACAATGGGGCCGGCGATGGTTATCGCCTACCCAAGCAAACCACACAAGTGAGGTCGCTATGAGCATCATACTCAAATCACTCCCCAAGAACGAAAAGGTCGGCATCGCCTTCTCAGGCGGGCTGGACACCTCGGTCGCCGTCACCTGGATGAAGGAGAAAGGGGCGCTGCCCTACGCCTACACCGCCGATCTCGGCCAGCCGGATGAGACCGACCTGGAAAGCATCCCTGAGAAGGCCAGGAAGCACGGCGCGGTAAATGCTCGCCTGATTGACTGCCGGCAGGAGCTGGTGGCCGAAGGTTTTGGGGCGCTGATGTGCGGCGCTTTCCACATCATCACCGGCGGCAAGAAGTACTTCAACACCACTCCCCTCGGACGGGCAGTGACCGGCACCCTCCTGGTGCGGGCCATGTACGAGGACGGCGTGGGCATCTGGGGCGACGGCTCTACCTACAAGGGCAACGATATCGAACGCTTCTACCGCTACGGCCTGCTGGCCAATCCCCGCCTTAAAATCTACAAGCCCTGGCTCGACGAGGCCTTTGTACGGGAGCTGGGCGGCAGGGCCGAGATCAGCGCCTGGCTCAAGACCCGCGGCTATGATTACAAGATGCCGGCTGAAAAGGCCTATTCTACCGACGCCAATATCTGGGGGGCGACCCACGAGGCCAAGCATCTGGAGTTTTTGAACACCAGCGCCCATATCGTTTCGCCGATCATGGGCGTCAAGTTCTGGGATGAGTCGGTTGAGATAAAGACGGAAGAGGTGACGATTACCTTTTCCGAGGGTATCCCGGTGGCCCTCAACGGCCAGGAGCTTGACCCCATCGAGTTGGTGCTCGAAGCCAACCGCATCGGGGGGCGGCACGGGCTGGGGATGTCTGATCAGATCGAAAACCGCATCATCGAGGCCAAGAGCCGGGGCATCTACGAGGCGCCGGGGATGGCCCTGCTGCACATCGCCTACGAGCGCCTCCTGTCGGGCATCCACAACGAGCACACTCTCGACAACTACTTCACCATGGGCCGCCGGCTTGGCCGGTTCCTCTACGAAGGGCGCTGGTTCGACCCGCAGTCCCTGATGATCCGCGAGAGCCTGCAAAAGTGGGTTGCCCGCGTGGTGACCGGGAGCGTGACCCTGGAACTGCGGCGGGGGGACGACTACACCATCTTGAATACCGAAAGCCCCAACCTCACCTACAAGCCGGAGCGGCTAACTATGGAGCGCTCGATTGCCGAGTTCGGCCCCGCCCAGGAAGCCGGTGAGGCCCCCTTTGGGCCGGAGGACCGCATTGGCCAGCTCCACCTGAGGAACCTCGACATCGTTGACACCCACGAGAAGCTCGTGGTCTACAGCCGTTCCAGGCTCATCAACCTCGGCCCCGGCAGCGGGGTCTTCTTCCTGCCCGACGCAGCGAGCGAGAAGCGCCCGCCGCAGGAGCCATCCTAAAGCATAGAGGCCGGCCGGCTGGGCCAGACCCTAAAGGTCTTTGAGACCTTTAGGGTCTTCTTTATCCCCAGGGCCTTTTGCCTGGAGGTAGATTAAATTGAAGGCAACCCGATGCAACCCAAAAACATCCTGAGCGCCGGAACTCGTCTCTTGACCCTCCTGGGCGTGAACGCCGTGCCGGCGGTGGGCGTCTTTGCCGGGGGCTGGCCGGCGGAAACGGCCATGCTGGTCTACCTGCTGGAAACCTTGACCATGATCGTCCTGTCGGCGCTGCGAGTGCGGCTGCTGGCCCCGGCCCGCGAAGAAACGGCAGACGCGCCGCCGCTGCTGGCCGGGATAACGGCGGCAGCTTCGAGCAGCGCCCGGCCCTGGGAACCGGCCAAACCCCGCGACCGCCGCCAGATCCTTGAAGGCTTTCTGTATGTCAGCTTTGGCTTTGCCGCGGTCAGCGGCGTCTTTATTGCCGTGTTCCTCTTTTTAATCCTCAAAGCGCCCATTACCGCCGCCGACGTGGCGGCGGCAATGGCCGGCATTCTGGCCTTTCAACTGTTCGAGTTAATATCCGATCTCCTCCTCTGGCGGCGGCTGTCGCTGGCGCAGGCGGAGGGCCTGCTGCTGCAAAGCCTGCGCCGGGCCTTTGTGCTTTACTTTGGCGTCTTTGCCGGGGTATGTGGGGCCGCTTATGCCGGAAGCTGGTTTGTGATCCCCTTTATCGGCTTCAAAACCCTTATGGATGTGGGCGTGCAGGTGGAGTATTTTCTTAAACGGCGGCCCGGCGCTCCTTCCTAGAGCCGCCCGGCTGCCGGCCCTTCAAGCCCGGCTTAGTTAAGAGAGCACCTAAAAACCCGGCTGTTGACCGGGTTTTTGGTTTGACAAGAAATTTCCCCTCAAGCTCCTCGCGCTGCCTGCAAAACTCCGCCCCCCACAAAAATTCAAGTGTAACAAATTGGCCTGCACCAAGACAATTGTTTAGAAATCAGTGATCTATGCTCAGCCGTAGGGCCGCCCGCAGACGCATAGGGATGCCTCTGCTACAAATAAAAATTGGATCTGTTGATGCCGGCTGAAATTGAGCGGCGCATGGCTGAATACAGATTTCACGGATTTTTCAAACATTAAGAAGTTATGGAGGATCAAACAATGAAAGGTTTACAGGGGAAAAACGTTTTGGTGACGGGCAGCACCTCCGGCATTGGCCAGGCCATTGCCGTGCGCTTTGCCCAGGAGGGGGCCAATGTGGCCATCAACTACCGCTCCCGGCGCGAGGAAGCCGCCGAAACTCACGCCCAGGTGCATGGCGGCGACCAGCACATGCACGATTACATGGATGAAATGGAAGAAACCGGCGTAAACCACATCTTTGTCCAGGGCGATGTCTCGGTGGAGGCCGATGTAGTCAGAATGGTCGAGGAGACGATTGAGAAACTGGGCGGGCTGGACATTTTGATCAACAACGCCGGCATCCAAATCCCCGGCAATTCGCACGAACTGACGATGGACGCCTTTGACCGGGTGCTGGCAGTCAACCTGCGCGGGGCTTATATGTGCGCCCGCGAAGCGATCAAGCACTTTCTGGCCCACGAAAAGCCGGGGGTGATCATCAACGTCTCCAGCGTGCACCAAGAAATTCCCAAACCCCGCTTTTTGAGCTACTCCATCAGCAAGGGCGGCATGCAAAACCTCACCCGCACCCTGGCCCTGGAGTACGCCGGGCGCGGCATCCGGGTCAACGGCATTGGGCCGGGGGCGACCATTACCCCCATCAACCGGGCCTGGGTGGATGACCCGGTCAAGAGCGCCATGGTGCTGGAGCATATTCCCATGCAACGGGCGGCGACCTCGGAAGAGATGGCCGCCGTGACCACCTTTTTATGCTCCGACGAAGCGGCCTACATCACCGGCCAGACTATTTTTGTAGACGGCGGCTTGACCCTGTTTGCCGATTTCCGCACGGCCTGGTCGTCGGAATAATTAGACCACTGACGGCGGACCGCTGACCGCCGCAGTCATTAAGAAAAATAACTTCGCCGCCGGTGGTCAGCGGCCGGCGGCCGCGTTTTACCCATAAGGAGAAATAACCATGAAATTTCTATCAAGCAACCGGATGAAACAAGCGCCCAACGCTGAGGTGATGGCCCTCTTTCCGGCCGAGCAGGCCCGCGTAGCCGAGTTGATGGCCCAGGGCATCCTGGAAAATTTGTACGTGGCGGCCGACTTTTCCAAAGCCTGGTTGGTGCTGCGGAGCGAGTCTTTGGACCTGGCCCGCCAGGCCGTCGAGTCGCTGCCGCTGCACCCGTTCTCGCACGTCGAGATCACGCCCTTATTTGAGCAAGGATAAGGCTATGACCCAACACCCCTGGTGGCCGTCGCCATATGGCCCGGACGATCAAATCGGGATGCTCAACGAAATCACGCCGCTCAAAGTGGCTTCAGCCGCCCGCCTGGTGCAGCGCGGCCGGGTTTATGACCTGGGCCACGTGCTGGACGAAAAGGTTCCCGCTTTTCCCGGCCGCAGCTTCCGCCAGCAGTTGACCACCAGCGCCCACCTGCTCAACCGCCGTCGGCCCGACGCCGGGCCGACGGGCTGGGGTGAGAACAGCGTTAACTGGATTGTCGAGGTCGTCTCCAGTACCTCGCAGCTCGGCACACACCTGGATGCGCTCAACCATTTGCAAATCGGCGACTATTTTTACAACGGCCATACCCTGACCGAGCTGGCCGAAGAGTGGGGCACCAACAAGCTGGGCATCGAAACTGTGCCGCAAATCATCACCCGCGGCCTGCTGGTGGATGTGGCCCGGCTGCACGGGGTGGAGCGGCTCGCAAAGGGCTACGTGATTTCAGTGGCCGATGCGACGGCTGCCCTCGACCGGCAGGGCGTGCAGGTCAAGCGGGGCGACGCCGTTCTGTTTCACACCGGCTGGGGCGATTTGTGGATGTTGGACAATGAGACCTACCTCTCCGGCGAGCCGGGGCCGGGCCTGGAACTGGCCGCCTGGCTGGTTGAGCAGGGCGCGGCCCTGAGCGGCTGCGATACCTGGAGCTACGGCCCGGTTCCGCCCGAAGAGCCGGCCATGCCCTTTGTCGTCCCTCAAACGCTGAATGTGCGGCACGGCCTGTTCATTGTCGAAAATCTATCCACCAGCGAACTGGCCGGGGATAAGGTCTACGAATTCATGTTCATCTTAACCCA
>CAZDMM010000608.1:0-4964 GCA_964505845.1 uncultured Caldilineaceae bacterium | reverse complement strand
GCTGAAATGGTTTATCGCCACCCGTACTCTGGGCTACACTTACGACTATGTTGAACACCTTTACCAGATTTACCTCAACCATCACAAAATTATCCACTTTAGAGAGGGCTACCCGGTTTATTCTCTCTCTACGCCGGCCCTCTTTAGCAAACCGGCGGCTCACTTTTTAGCCCGCAGCCTCTATCGCACCATTCAAAATAAAAATATTCCTAACTTACTGAGTTTTGCTGTCAACGACGTGTGCGACGCCGCCTGCGAGCATTGTAGCTTTTTTACCGGTGTTGATGACAAATCACGAGCGGTGTTGACGCTGAACCAGGCGCAGCGGGTCATCAAAGAAGCGCAGCAGTTAGGCGTTTCGGTGATAAATTTTGTGGGCGGCGAACCGCTGCTGCGCGATGATTTACCTCAGCTTATCGGCAGCGTTGACAAGGATTTATCTACCACGGTTCTGTTTACCAACGGCTCGCGCCTGTATGAACGGGCGGCGGAGCTTAAAAAAGCCGGGTTGGATAGCGTTTACATCAGCCTTGATTATGCCGACCCCGCCAGGCATGACCAATTCCGGGGCAAAAAAGGCTTGTTTGAACAGGCTGTCAAAGGCATTGGCCGGGCTAAAATGCTGGGCATGTCTACCGGCATCTCCTGTACCCTCACCCCGGAAGCCTTTTACGCGGGTGAACTGGCCCGCCTGATTGAGTTGGGCAAACGCATCGGTATCCACGAGGTGCTCATTTTTGACGCCCTGCCGACGGGCCGCTATAAACATCGCAGCGACTTGGTTGACAATACCGCCTGGGTAGACGAGATGATTGATAGCCTGGCCCCTTACAATCAAGCCCCCGATTATCCCGGCGTGATTGCCTTTGCCTATATGACCAGCCACCGCAGCGTAGGCTGTTCCTGCGGTACCAGCTACTTTTACATCTCCCCCTATGGCGATGTGATGTCGTGCGATTTCAACCATGCGAAATTCGGTAACATTCTGAACGCTCCCCTCTATCGCATCTGGGACGAGCTGACCTCGCAGCCCGATTTTATCCACGCCAAGTGGGGCGGCTGCAAAATTAGGGATGCGGCGTACCTGGCAAAGGAGACGGTCTCGACGGGGCCGCCGGGCAGTAATGGCGGCGAACAATCTATTTACGGAGGTCAGCGATGAAGTATGTCGGAACAATAGCCCTTGGCGCACTGATAACTTTCATCATTCTGGTGTTCATGGCGGGAGATATAGCAACTGCCGGAGCTATATATATTGGCTCGATTGTCTGTACGCTGGGTATCAGTTTAATTTTGTGGCTGCCGCTGTGGTATGGGGTGGGCTGGATTGTTACTGCTATTTTTAAGACTATAGAAGGTCACTTGGGTCCAGAAAAAGATAAGGGCATAACATCGGCAGCGGAGGCGCTGCCGCAAACCGGCAAACTTCAGGCTTTGACGGAGCGACTCAACCAGGAACTGCACAACGACCCGGCCCTCGCCCGAAATCAAGCAGCGCTGCTCAACTACATCAGCAAAGCCAGGGAGAAAGGCCTGAGCAATCAGCAAATAACCCTCAATTTAGCCAATACCGGCTGGCCCGCAGACCACATCAACCAGGCTTTTACCACCCTCAACCAGCAGAGTAACCCTTAACAAAGGAGTTTACCCTATGCTAACCTCTATCATCCAAAATTTAACGCTGGTGATCCAACTATTTCGCCCCTCACAGAGTCCTATGCCGCCGTGCGCCCGGCTATCTATTTTGGCAGCCTATCCAAAACTGGCCCCCCTGTGCGCCTTTGATAAAACGGCTACCGGCAGCATTATTGCCTTTGAGATGTTCATCATCATCGGCGGGCTGGCGTCGTTATTCATCTTACCCAAATTTAAGAACAAAATCTGGCAGCGTTACCTGATAATGGCTTTGGGAGTCTTTATCTTTGAGTTTTTTACCGCCCCGATGTGGCGTAATTACCACCTGGGGCAATGGGCTTACGTTTACCAGGATGTAAGCTGGATCTTAACCATCGGTTGGAGCACGTTAATCTTGTCAATCATCATTTTGGTTGACCACTTCCTGCTCCGGCTGCGCGAGTGGCAGCGCTTCGCCCTCTACCTGGTCAGCCTGACCATCCTGATTTTCATCTTTGAGGCGATTGTAATTGCCCTGGGCATCCGCAGTTACGCCCCGGAGGTGGAGGCGGTTTTGCTTGGCCCGCATCTCTTCAATGTACCCATTGAGGGGTTATACTATATTCCGGTCTTCACCGCTCTGGTCATCAGCTTTTATAAATATTGGAGCCTGGTGCTGGATGATGAACTGGTTGTGCCGGTCAAAAAACACAGGTGGCTGGCCACACTGCTGATCTCGATATTGGGAGTCTTTCTGTTTGAGTTGATGATTGAGCCGATGGTGGTCAATGCCAACCTGCCGGCGTGGTCATACGTCTATCGAGACGTCAGTTTTCTGATGACCGGCCTGTGGGTAGTGCTTATTTGGCTTAATATTTACCTGGTTGACCGCCTGTTGATCCATCTCAATTTGGTCTGGCGCTTTCTTATTTACCTGGGCGTCATCGGTATTTTGGTGCTGCCCATCGAATCCTGGTTTATTAATCACGGCTATCGTCTATATGGCCCCAGCGCCACCGCCAACTTTACCGGCTTTAACACTGTCATTTTCCAAATTCCGGTGGAGGTCGCTTTTGCCATTCCGCTGTACCTGGCGCTGGTGATTGCTTTTATTCGTTACTGGGAAATCAACTTGGTGAAGGGGTCAGGAGGAGTCAACTGATGACAACCGATATTCATCAGGCCAGTAGTTTTATCAAGCAAGTGCTGGACGGCCGCAGCCAATCCGAGTTGCAGCAGCAACTTGGCCCCAAGCCTGGCTCTATCCCACCCAAGATTCCGGGCGGGGTGCGGATTGACCCGGAAACCCTGGAACAGCGCTGGCAATTGCTGAAAGTGTCCCCGGCCGGCCGGGAGGCCCTGGTTGACCCGCAGACTTCAGCGCAGATGGCCTGCTACCAGCATCACATTGAGAATTTTATCGGTACGGTCAAAGTGCCGGTCGGGTTGGCCGGCCCCCTGCGGGTGAGCGGTTTGTTCGCCCAGGGCGATTATTACGTGCCGCTGGCCACCACCGAGGCCGCCCTGGTCGCCTCCTATAGTCGGGGAGCACAGCTTATGACGGCTGCCGGAGGGTGTACCGCAATGCTCATCAACGAATCTGTCGGCCGCGCCCCCGGCTTTGTGTTTTGCAATTTGTTGGAGGCAGGCCAGTTTGTGGTCTGGGTAACCTCTCAACTCGATGAATTTAAGCGGCGCGCCGCAGCAACCACTCGTCACGGCCAGCTTATAGACCTGCACCTCACGGTTGAAGGCAACCACGTCTACCTGAACTTCGAGTTCTTGACCGGCGATGCTTCCGGCCAGAACATGGTCACCCTTGCGACCGAGGCCATCTGCCGTTATATCGAAGCCTCAAGCCCGGTGCATCCGCAATACTCCTTCATCGAAGCCAATCTCTCAGGCGACAAAAAAGCCAGTACCCAATCATTTCTGTCGGTGCGGGGCAAAAAAGTCTCAGCCGAGGTGAGCCTGCCCGCCGAATTGGTGAGGGAACGCCTGCGAACTACGCCGGAGCAGATGGTCAATTATTGGCAGATGGCGGCGGTGGGCGGCGTGTTGAGCGGCGTAATGGGGATGCAGGGTCACTACGCCAATGGCCTGGCCGCTCTCTACATCGCCTGTGGTCAGGACGCCGCCTGTGTGGCCGAGTCGGCCGTTGGCGTGACCCGCTTTGAAGTCACCAAGCAGGGCGAACTGTACGCCGCCGTAACGCTTCCCAACCTGATGGTCGGCACGGTCGGCGGGGGGACCGGCCTGCCCAGCCAGCGAGCTTGCCTGGAGATTTTGGGGCTATCCGGCCCTGACCGCGCCCGCGCCCTGGCCGAAGTTTGCGCTGCCCTCTGCCTGGCCGGCGAGCTGTCCATCGCCGGAGCGATATGTTCCGGTGATTTTGCCCGCGCCCACCAACTGTTGGCTCGTGGCCCGGCTAATCAGGCAAGTGGTTAAGGGATTGTTTTTGCAGTGAACAAAATGTACGCTAACAAAGTTTCTCCCACCAACCTGTTCTACCGTTTCTGGATGTACCAGGCCGAGCGCTTCCCGGTTTTTGGGCATGGGCTGCTTATTGTCGCTTTTAGCTTTTCCGGCGTCAGTTTCTCGATGCTGCTGCGGGGCGGCGCGGCATGGCCCGCCCTGAATAGCGTTTTGGTCGGCTTTGCCAGTGCTTTCCTCTTCTTCTTACAGTTGCGGATTGCCGACGAATTTAAAGACGCGGCGGAAGATGCTCGCTACCGTCCCTACCGTCCCGTGCCGCGTGGGCTGGTCACATTGACCGAATTGGCCGGGCTGGGTTTGTTGAGCCTGCTGCTGCAATTAGGGTTGGCTTTATGGCTGGAGCCTGCTTTGACGCCGTTCCTGTTCCTGGCCTGGGGATACCTGGCCCTGATGAGTAAAGAATTTTTTGTGCGCTCCTGGCTCAAGGCGCATCCTCTGACCTATATGTGGACTCATATGCTGATTGTCCCTTTGATTGACCTCTACACCACTGCCTGCGACTGGCGCGTCGCCGGCGAAGTCACACCCCCCAATGGACTGGCCTGGTTTTTGGTAGCCAGTTTTTTCAACGGCGTGGTCATCGAAATTGGGCGCAAAATCCGCGCCCCCCAAGATGAGGAAGTAGGCGTGGAGACCTACACCGCCCTGTGGGGACGCTCCAGAGCCGTGTTGGCCTGGCTGGTAGCCTTGAGCCTGACCGCTCTGAGCGCCCTATTGGCCGCCCGTGAGATTGGCTTTGCTTTACCCGTTGCCGGGCTGCTGGTTGTCTTTGTTATCCTGGCAAGCGTCAACGCGGTTCATTTCCTGCACACTCCACTTACCCGCCAGGCTCAACGAATTGAAACCCTATCAGG
>CAZDMM010000607.1:0-4969 GCA_964505845.1 uncultured Caldilineaceae bacterium | reverse complement strand
TGTGGGCTTTTTACATTACACCCAAGCCATTTGAAGGCGGCAAAGCCGTTTTAGAACTGCGCCAACGGTACGGGCTGCCGGCTGATCCCACCCTGGACAGCCTGGATAGGTATCTCGTGTTTGATTTTTTGCCCCCTTCGTGGACCTTCCCCCATTGGCCGCCGCCCCCGGTGACCCACCGTTTTTGTGCGCCGCCGTTTGATCGCAGCGGCGATGCCACTCTGCCGGAATGGTTCCCTTCGCTGCCGCCCCAGCCGGCCGTCTATGCCACCCTGGGTACTACCTTTAACCAGGCCCCGGCCATCTTCCAAACTGTCGCCGATGCTTTCGGCGGCGAGCAATTCAACCTGATTATGACGATTGGCCGGGCCAATGACCCGGCCCGGTTCCAGCCGGACGCCCCGAATATCAAGATTGCCCGCTATATTCCCCAGACTCTGCTTTTACCCCACTGCGCCGCGATCATTTTCCACGGCGGCTACAATTCCCTGCTCTCGGCGATGTGGCACGGCCTGCCGCTGGTGCTCATTCCCCAGGGTGGAGGCGATCAGTTCATTACCGCTCAACGCTGCGCCGATTTGGGGCTGGGGATTATGGTCGAGGGAACTCCACCTACCGCTGCAGCAGTCCGCCGCGCCGTCAAAACCGTCCTTGAGCAGCCGGACTACCGGCTGCGCGCCCGGCAATTTCAGCAGGAAATCAAAGCCCTTCCGCCGCTCTCAGAGGCCGTGAAACGGTTGGAAATCCTGGCCCGAACTCGAGCACCACAGATTAATCATGACACTTAAGACAAAAACTCATCAGGAGGTGAAGCATGACCGCAAGTACCGACACAAACTGGGGTGGAGCGCAAGCGCAACGACTTGAGCGCGTTTACGAACAATTGGCCGCTTTGCTAAACCAGGCCGACGTGGCCCAACGTTTACGAACTGCTCCGAGCGCCAATGAGTGGTCGGCGATAGAGGTCCTGGGGCATATAATCGAAATGATTCCTTATTGGCTGGACCATTGCCAACGGCTGATTGCCGCCGCCGAACCACCCCGGTTTGGACGGGCCCTCGATGCCCCAGAACGACTGGCCGGGGTCGAACAGGCCACGACGAGAGACCCGGACGAATTATTGCGTCTTTTGAACCACGAAGTCCAGAAGGCAGTTACCGTTATCCGTCGCCTATCTTCCGCAGAACGGGGGAAGACCGGCATTCATCTTCGCCAGGGCGAAATGACGGTCGCTGAGGTCATTGAACGATTCATAGTCGCTCATGCCGAAGATCACTTATCACAAATCCGAACTGCTCTCCAACACTAGCCCGGTAGTATCCAGAAGCAGTAAAATAACTTTGTCAATTTGACCCGTCTGATTGCCCGGCCAGCAGTTGATAAACAGGGCATTGGGCGGTAAACGAAGGAGGATTTATGCAAGTAGCATTTTATGAACAAACCGGCCCGGCCAGCGAGGTGCTGCGGCTGGGTGAGCTGCCGACCCCCAGCCCCGGTCCGGGCGAAGTTCGGGTCAAGGTCTCCTGGTCGGGCGTGAACCCCTCAGACGTCAAAACGCGGGCCGGCCTGCGGAGCAAGACTTTACCGTTTCCCCGCATCATCCCCCACAGCGATGGCGCGGGGGTGATTGACCAGGTGGGAGCGGGTGTTCCAACCAGCCGGATCGGCGAGCGGGTGTGGCTCTGGAACGCCGCCTGGGAGCGGCCCTTTGGCACGGCGGCCCAATACGTCGTGCTGCCGTCTGAGCAGGCCGTTTTGCTGCCTGAGGAGGTTGACCCGGCCGCCGGGGCCTGCCTGGGTATCCCGGCCCTGACCGCCTACCACGCGGTCACGGTGGGGGATGGAGTAGCCGGCAAGCGGGTGCTGGTGACCGGGGGCGCCGGGGCGGTCGGGCATTATGCCGTGCAACTGGCCCGGCTCAAAGGGGCGAAGCAGGTTATCGCCACCGTGAGCGGGCCGGAGAAAGCGGCTCTGGCTCGGACAGCGGGCGCAGAGATTGTCCTCAATTACAAGAGTGATGACCTGCCGGCTGCCATTCAAAAGGCTACCGCCGGCCAGGGCGTTGATCGCATTATCGAGGTAGACTTTGCGGCCAATGTCAATGCCGATATTGCCCTCCTGCGCCCTAACGGGGAGGTGATTGTCTATGGCAGCGGCGCGCCGGAGATCAGCGTGCCCTTTGCTCCGGCGATTCGGAAGGGAGTGTGGCTGAATTTCTTCATCGTTTACAGCCTGGAAGTTGAGGTGCGCCAACGGGCCATCGCTGACCTGTCGCTGCTGTTGGCCGGGAACCTCTTGAGCCACAACATTGCCGCCCGTCTGCCGCTGGCGCAAATCGCCGAGGCCCACAACCTGGTTGAAAGAGGCCGGGTCATGGGAAATGTGGTGCTTGAGGTGGATATTGATGCCGGCATCCGCTAAAATGGCCTAGTGAGCTTCAGCTTCGTTCATCAGTCCATACCGCCAGCAGTCCACCAGATGATCGTTCACCAAGCCGCACGCCTGCATGTGCGCGTACACAATCGTGCTGCCCACAAACTTGAACCCCCGTTTGACCAGATCTTGGCTCAACGCCTCAGACTCTGGGCTGGCAGCCGGGATTTCCTTCAACGTTTTCCAGGTATTCACGATCGGTTTTCCGTTCACAAAGCGCCATATATACTGGTCAAAACTGCCAAATTCATTCTGGATTTCCAGAAAACGTTGGGCGTTATTGATCGCGGCCTTTACTTTCAGCCGGTTTCGGATAATACCCGGATCCTGAAGGAGCTCCCCCAGGCGCGTTTCGCTGAACCGGGCGACTTGTTCAGGATCAAACTCCGCGAACGCTTGGCGGTAGGCCGCCCGTTTTTTCAAAATGGTGGACCAGCTCAAGCCGGCCTGGGCCCCTTCTAAAATCAGAAACTCAAAATGCTTCCGATCCTCATGCACCGGGACGCCCCATTCTTCGTCGTGGTAGCGAATGTATTCTTCAAAAGATAAACACCAGGGACAGCGAATCTTTTCTTCTTGGGTCATAGTCATCCCCTTCGTCTTTAATTCCCTGCCCGCGCCTCCAGACGAGCGAGCAGGGCGGTGGTGGTGTTCCAGTTGCGAATGGTCATATTCTGATAGATAGGCAGGCTGATGATCTTGGTTAAATAGCCTTGGCTTGCTTTACTGCTGAGCCGGGAAAAATACAGCACCGCCTGACCTTGATGCGCGGTGTCAACTCCGACCCTGGTTGTCACGCTTTGCATGGCTTCGGCGGCGGTGAGCGGTTCTTTTAAGAAAATCACATCGTAACGATAGGTGTCCTTGTGCTGACCGAAGCCTGGCGGCGCCTCTGCGACAATGCTTTTGAGGTGTTGATGGGTGAGGAGGACGATGCGGGAGTTGTAGGCAAAGCAATCCGACAGGGCCTTTTCGATGGTGTTTGTCAGTCTGGTTTTGTCTTTTTCGGGAGTGCTAAACAGCACATTGCCGCTTTGAATATAGGTGGCGACATCGGCCAAACCCATCTTTTCAAAACAGGTTTTTAGATCGGCCATCTTGATAAGGTTGTTGCCCCCAACATTAATGCCTCGGAGTAACGCGACGTATTGGGTTTCTGCCATAATTTTTCTCTCTGGCGACAACGCTGATAAACCTCGACCGCCGCCAAATCTGTCTCAAAAACCGGTTGCCCGGTGGGTTCACCCCCTACTTTACTCTATGATGCCCTTTCAGGCAAATATGAACCGGCAAATTAGAACATATGTTTCCTCAGCCAACAGCAGGCCATACTTGACAAGTTAAGGGAAGGAGAGATTTGTCAAATCGAGAAAAACGCTTATTAATTTAAGGGGATGGCCAAACGAAAAACCCGCAACCCTGATCATGTCCGGTGCAAAAATGTGCCTGGACCGGACAATGAAGCGATCGAAGCCCAGTTGACCGAGCTGATTAGCCCCGCCGTGGCCAATCAACAGGCTTACTACCGACAATTGGGGCTCCGCAGCCGGATACTGAACCTACCCTTGTCGCCGCGGTGCTGACGATGCTGTGGCGGCAAGCGCCGTCGGCCCATGAACTGACCCGGATGCTGATCCGAGAAGATTTGCTGTGGTTTTTCCCCATTTGACTTTTTTCCTATCTCCTTAGGTTGTCACGGATTTAGAAAAGACATTTTAGAATATATGTTCTGACCTGGTAAATAATTCTACCCAACCTTCTTTACTTTAACGCAATCTAATTCTTCGTATAGTACAAGAGCCTCAGAAATAAGTTACGACCGTTAATTTCTTATCCAATTTAGGCCAGTCTTACTAACTTCGATCAAAGCAGGAAGTTTAGCCGGTCTCATTAACTTAGTTGAGGCTAGTCTCATTAATTTCGATCCCCAGTCTCAATAATTTCGGTCAGTCTCAATAACTTCGATTTCCTATAGGCAAGCGACTTGCTCTCTCTAAAGAAGGTGGTATAATAATGTAACTTAATGATGATTAAGTTACATACTAAAACGGAGAGCGATCTGTTTACGTCCCAACCCTCCCCTACCCGATCGAGTCTCACTGAAATTCTGGCAGCCGAATAATCCGTCGAATCTCATCGTCGTTCCACTTCCTACCGACCAGTCTCGACTCCCTTGGCCATCCTCTCCCTCCTCAACTTCAAATACTATAGCCTCCTGTCCCTTTGCCGCTTTCCCCTATCCTATCGAGGCGTGATAGCTCATCAAATTTGAAAGAACAGGTGTTCGAAATGTCAGACCAAATCCAAATCAATAATTTTCACACCGCCAGCGCTGCCTTTCTGGATAGCCTGCCCAGCAGTAAAGAACCGACCCGGCAGACTTATGCGACCGCCTTAGCCGCCTTTGCTCAGTACCTCGACCAGGCGAAAGCTCTCTCCCTCGATACCCCGCTGACGAACTACCCCGAGAAAATATTACTTGACTTCTTTCTCTGGCTCGACCGGCGCGGCTACTCTGCCTTCACCCTCAACACTT
>CAZDMM010000606.1:0-4975 GCA_964505845.1 uncultured Caldilineaceae bacterium | reverse complement strand
TGGCGGTTGGTTCAAACTCTACCTCCCGCACGATAAGCTGCTCATAATGAACATGGGCCAGGGTTTCATCAAAAGTTTCCACCATAAAACCCACTTCACCGCTGGCATAGCTGGAATCGCTCACCTGGCCCACGGCCTGCCCGTTGATATGCAGGATAAAATCGGCCCCTTTGACATCCACCCGCAGCGTATCTTTTTTATCCGGGGTAACGCCCGGCGGGGCAAAACCGACCAGGGCCTCGGTTTTACCTTCGGCCAGCACCTCCAAGCCCTGGGCCGAGCTTTTCAACGCCTGCCATGTGCCGTTTCGATACGAAACCACAAAGGCGTAAAAATTGTCGCCGCTGCGCCGCCACACCAGCCCGTAGCGAAAGTTGCCCTTCTCGGTGTCGGTGTGGTCTACCAACACCTGGGTCTCGATGGTGGCATCCTCAAACGTCTTGTTGGGATACGATACCACCGCCCGGTCATTGGGCACGGCAACCTGAACATGGTAGTAGTCGGGCGGGTGATAGCCAATCACATACTTTTCATCTTTGGCTACCGGCCAGCCGCTGTTGGTATCGGTAAAACTATCCTCAAACAACGTTTGACTGGCCGGCGTGGCCGCACTGCCCTGGGGCGCGCCGGAAGCCCGCCGCACCGTTAGCACATCGTAATGAATGTGGGCCAGGGTTTCGTCAAAGGTTTGGACAAAGAAACCGGCTTCGCCCGTGGTATAGACGCTGTCGCTAACATCCGCCACCGGTTGGCCGTTGATCTGAAAACTAAAGTTGGAACCGTTGGCGTTCACGGTCAGGGTATCGGTTTTATCCGGCGTAAAGCCGGCCGGAGCAAAGCCACGCAGGGTATCTACTTTGCCTTCTTTCAGCACCTCCAGGCCGCCGGCGGAGCTTTTTAGCACCTGCCAGGTACCGGTGCGGGGCGAAACGGCAAAGGCATAATAATTATCCCCGGAACGGCGCAAAGCCAGGCCGTACTGAAAGGTGCCGGTTTCGGTGGTGGTGTGATCCACCTTGACATTGGTTTCCACCGTCACGTTATCAAAATTTGGCCCGCGAGAAACAACCGTGTGCGCCTCCGGCTGCCCCACCTCAACGTGATAAAAATCCGGGGGGTGATAGCCATAGAGATAAGTTCCCTCGCTTAAAACAGGCCAGCCGCTGCCGGGGTTGGCAAAGTTGTCCTGAGCCAGCACCCCTTCCACCGTAGCGGTAGGCTGCGCCCCGCCGCTAACCTTATCGGCGGCGCAGCGCATGCCGGCGGCATTGATCATCGACTCCTGGTCCGGCGGGCCAATCAAACGATAAGCCATATCTTTGAGAAAGCCATTTTCACCGCCGCGCAGCACTTTGTTGCCTTCAGGCACCGGGGCATAGGTCTCGCCGACCCACTCCCACACGTTGCCGGCCATATCAAAGGCCCCAAAGGCGCTCTGGTTGGTCGGTTTGCTGCCTACCTTATAGGTATCGCTTTGGGGCAGTTTGACCGCCTTTTGATCATTGCCCCAGGGAAACAGCCGCCCTTCGGGGCCTCTGGCGGCCACTTCCCACTCGGCCTCGCTGGGCAGGCGTTTGTTGGCCCAGGCGCAATAAGCCGCCGCCATTTCCCAGGTAACGCCCTGCACCGGAAAATCGTCCTTGCCGGCCGGTATTTGTCCACCGGGCCAGGCCGCCGGCGGTTTTTGTTTGGTCTCGGCCAAAAACTTGGCATATTGGGCATTGGTTACTTCGTAGGCGTCGAGCCAAAAATCATTCAGTTTGACCTGCTGCACCGGCGCATAATTTTGGCCCGGCGTGTCGCGCCCAACGGTGTAAGTGCCTGCCCCAATTTTAATCATGCCGTCTGCGGAGGGCAGAGCCGCCCCCGTTGAAACCGCTTTGCCGCCAAAAAGCAGCCACAGTACGCCTGCACCCAAGCCAATAAACATCAGCAGCGCGATGATACCGGCCACCCACAGCAGCGGGTTGCCCTTTTTGGCGGGCTTAACCGCCGCCGAGGGCGGCAGCACTCCAGAAATAGTTTGCAGCGCCGGCAGCTCGCTGCTGGATTGTATTCTTGACATCCCTGAAGCTGCGCCCGGCCTGCCTTGCACCTCAATGGCCCGCAGCGCCACTGCCATATCCGCCGCCGTCCGGTAACGTTCGGCCGGGTCTTTGGCCAGGGCTTTTTTAGTCACCGCTACCAGCAAATCGGGCGCAGTTTGGTTAAGGTAACGAATATCCGGCACCGGTTGGGTAACATGCTTCATCATCAGGCTAACGGCAGAGTCGGCCTTAAAAGGCGGCGCGCCGGTAATCATCTCAAACAGCATCACCCCAATCGAGTAGATGTCGGAACGCTCATCGGGGCGCTCACCGCGGGCCTGTTCCGGCGACATGTACAAGGCTGTGCCAACCACCGAACCGGTGGCCGTTTGGTGCGACTCGCCCAACATTTTGGCCACCCCAAAATCCATCAGAATCGGCTGGCCCTGAGCATTGAGCATCACATTGGCCGGTTTAAGATCACGATGGATCATGCCCCGTTGGTGGGCATAGGCGGCTGCATCACAAACGGCGGCGGTAATATGCACAATCTCAGAAACGCTTAAGCGCTGCTGGCTGGCGTTCAGCGCAGTCAGACGAGCTTGCAGCGTTTCACCCGGCACATACTCCAGTACCATATAGTACAGGCCGTCGTCGTGGTTAAAATCATAAACCTGGATAATGTTGGGATGGCGCAGTTGGGCCACCGCCGCCGCCTCTTGCTCAAAACGCCGGATGAATTGAGCATCATTGGAGAGGTGGGGATGAATCAACTTAACCGCCACATTGCGCCGCAGGTTAGGGTCATAGGCCAGGTACACGGTTGACATGCCCCCCTGCCCCAGCAGCGACTCAATTTTGTAGCGGCCGGCAATCGTCTGGCCAATCCAGCTTGATTGAGGTCTGGATGAAGTTTGAGCCATGGAAGACCTCCCTGTTTACAGAATAGACTCTACCGAGAATAAAAAAAGCTATTACAAACCTTCATACCACTGGCAATGAAAATTCTACAGCAGTGACAAGCGGAGACCGAGGACTTCCTGTCCCCCGTCTCCGGGTTATTGGTCAAGAAACAGACTGAACGCAGCAAGGGAAGTGAGGTGGGAACAGGCCGGTTACCCATAACTGGATCAACCGGCCTGTATTAAAGCTTTAATGAAAGTATAGGGGCAAATAGGCCAGGCGTCAAGTGCCGATAAAGTCCTAGTGGCAACCTTTATTTGGCAGCGGCGGCATGCGCCTGAATTTTGCGGATGGCGGCTACGGCATCATCCACCCCCTGCGGGCCGGCCCTAAAAACCGACTCGTCCAGCCACACGGCTTCATGCTCGCAGGCGCGCTCCGCCTGGGGAAAGTGCATCTGGTCAAAGCGGAATCGCTCCGGGAAGGCGCTAGGCACCGGCAGTTTAGAGAGGCCCGGCTGGAACAGGCTGTAGTGATGCATGGCCTCATAACCTTCCCAGCAGGGGATACCTTCGGCGTTGAGAGCGGCGCACACTTCCTGGTGTTCCGCCCCAAATTCTGCCGGGTTGAGGGCAAAAATGTAGCGATAAACGGCGCGAGTGGTATGGCGCGGGTCGCGCTTGAGCAGCCGCACCCCTGGAATATCGCTCAAAGCCTCGTCCATGTAGGCGGCCATTTCTTCTCGCTGGCGGGTCTGCTCCGGGAAGCGTTCCAGGGCCACATTGCCCAAAGCGGCCTGCAGCTCGGTCATGCGGTAATTGGCCCCCATATTAAACTGCCCGGCTTCTTCGTGCGGGCGGCCGCAGTCAATGATGCTGGCGGCGCGGGCGGCCAACTCCGGCGAGCGGCACAGCAGCACCCCGCCCTCTCCGGCGGTCAAAATTTTAGAGGATTGCAGGCTGAAGGAGCCAAAATGACCGATGGTTCCGGCGCCCCGCCCGCGCCATTTGGCTCCGTGCGCGTGGGCGCAATCTTCAATCACGATGAGGTTATGGCGTTCCGCAATGTCCATTACCGCATTCATATCGGTCATCTGCGCCCCCAGATGAACTACGATGATGGCTTTGGTTTGGGGCGTAATGGCCGCTTCGATGGCTTTGGGGTCGGCGCAGTAGGTGTCCGGGTCAACATCCACCATCACCGGAATCGCTCCGGCGGCCATGGGCGCGGCGGCGGTGGCCTGGAAGGTATAGGCCGGCACAATCACCTCATCCCCCCAGCCGATGTCAACGGCTCGCAGGGCAACTTCCATCGTCACCGTGCCGTTAGCCATGGGCACGGCGTACCCGCCGCCCTGCATTTCGGCAAAGCGTTGGGCAAACTCGGCGGTTTGAGGGCCGGGGTAGGGAAAGCCGCCCCAGCGCCCCGATTTGATGACGGCGGTGACGGCTTCCACGTCCCGCTCATCGTGAACGGGCCAGGCGGGATAGGGTTCTTTACGGACGGGTTCGCCGCCGTGAAGGGCGAGGTTGGACATGGTTGAGTCTCCTTTGTTTTATTCTAATTCAAATGATGTGGTTGATGTTGAAAGATAGTTCAGAAATTTTTCTACAGTCATTTCTTGGCTTAACTTCAGAGTTGTTGGCTCATGTACAGCACAAGTGCAAAGTGACCGGCACTTCCTCATTCTTCGAGGAGTAGCCAATCAATCCTGAAGTGCCGGTCACTTGTTCTTAACATGAGCCGAGTTGTTTTAGCTGAACCATGCTTATGGGGAATCAACTCCGAGAGATGGGCTTTGTAATCCTGCCCATATTTCTGCTGCAAGGCGCGCCGGCCGGGGTAGTTATCAAAACCGACTACAACTCTGCCCTCGGCGACAACGTAATAGGAGTATAATCGTTCCGCCGGTTTAACGATTTCTTTAAGGCGAACATCGAACTGACCGAACTTACCGTGCAACTCCAAGATAGCCCGGTCGGGAGTGAAATCAAGTTGGACGACATTCGTAACATCCAGCGCGTTTTGGGCCAGAGAGATTAACG
>CAZDMM010000605.1:0-4977 GCA_964505845.1 uncultured Caldilineaceae bacterium | reverse complement strand
TGCGGCGCTTGGCGCCTTGAAGATTGGGTTAGGCATCTTTGAACAGGAGCAGGTGAAGATTGACCGGGTTCTCGGTCATGGCGGCTTCTTCAAGACGCCGGAAGTGGGTCAAAAGATCATGGCTGCGGCGATGAATGTCCCTGTTTCCGTCATGGAGACCGCCGGCGAGGGCGGCGCATGGGGGATTGCCCTGCTGGCCGCCTATATGCTCCATAAGGCAGCGGATGAGCCGCTGGAAGCCTATCTCGCCAACAAGGTCTTTGCCGGCGAACATGGCACAACCATTGCGCCCGACCCGACGGATGTGGCCGGATTTGCAGCGTTCATGGAGCGCTACAAAAAGGGACTCGTCATCGAACGAGCCGCCGTGGAAGCGCTGAGGTAGAAGAGCCGGGTATCTTCTCAATAACCCGGGGGTATTGTAATAAGTGGGAAGGTTGGAAGACTGGACATTTGCCAACCTTCCAGCCTTCCAATCTTCCAGGCTTCCCAATTGGAGCTTAAATGAACAATAAAAAATATGCCATCGGAATTGATTTTGGCACAGAATCGGGGCGGGTGGCCCTGGTAGACCTTGCCGACGGGCAAGAAGTGGTTACCTCTGTCTATGCTTACCGCAATGGGGTAATTGATGAAAAACTGCCCGGCAGCGATATTTACCTGGAGCCGGATTGGGCGCTGCAAGATCCCTATGATTACCTGGAAACGCTCAAAAAAGCCGTTCCGGCCGTATTAAAAGAAAGCGGCGTAGACCCGGCTGATGTCATCGGCCTGGGCATTGACTTTACCGCCTGCACGATGATACCCACCAAAGCCGACGGCACGCCGCTCTGCTTTTTGCCGGAATGGCGCAGCAACCCTCACGCCTGGGTCAAACTATGGAAGCATCATGCCGCCCAACCGGAGGCCAACAAGCTTAACGCCATTGCCCGCGAGCTGGGCTACACCTTTTTAGACCGCTACGGCGGCAAAATCAGCTCCGAGTGGTTCTTCCCTAAAGCCTGGCAAATTCTGGACGAAGCGCCGGAGGTGTATGCCGCCGCCGGCCGGCTGATTGAGGCCGCCGATTGGGTCATTTGGCAGCTCACCGGCCAGGAGAAACGCAATTCCTGCACCGCCGGTTACAAGGCGATGTGGTCCAAACGCGAGGGCTTCCCACCTAATGAGTTCTTCAAGGCGCTCGACCCACGCCTGGAAAAGATTGTGGATGAGAAGATGTCGCGCGACATCTACCCGCTGGGGGCCAAAGCCGGTGGGCTGACCGAACAGGCCGCCGCCTGGACGGGCCTTAAACCCGGCACGGCGGTGGCGATTGCCAATGTGGATGCCCACGTTTCCGTGCCGGTGGGAACCGTCACCGAGCCGGGCCGCATGGTCATCATCATGGGTACCTCCAACTGCCACATGGTGCTTGGTACGGAAGAGCGGCTGGTTCCCGGCATGTGCGGCTACGTGGAGGATGGGATTATCCCCGGCCTGTTTGGCTACGAAGCCGGGCAGTCGTGCGTGGGTGACCACTTTGCCTGGTTTGTGGAAAACTGTGTACCGGCCCGCTACGAAAAAGAAGCGGCAGAGCGCGGCCTGGACATTCACGAACTGTTGGAAGAAAAAGCGGCCCAACTCAAACCCGGCGAGAGCGGCCTGGTGGCCCTGGATTGGTGGAACGGCAACCGCAGCGTGCTGGTAGATGTTGGCCTGACCGGCCTGCTGGTGGGAGCTACTCTGGCCACCAAAGCCGAAGAAATCTACCGGGCGCTGATTGAGGCGACCGCTTACGGAACCCGCATGATTGTGGAAACCTTTGAGGCCAACGGCGTGCCGGTGAACGAAATTATCACCACCGGCGGCCTGCCCAACAAAAACAAGCTGCTCATGCAGATTTACGCCGACGTGACCGGGCGGCCGCTCTATATCGCCAGCAATGTGCAGGGCGGGGCGGTCGGCTCGGCTATGCACGGGGCGGTGGCGGCCGGCAAAGCGGCGGGCGGCTTCGCCTCGATTGTGGAGGCAACCCGGCAGATGACCAGTCTGCGTGCGGAGTCCTACCGGCCCAACCCGGCCCACAAAGCGGTTTATGACCAGCTTTACGCCGAATACGTGACCCTGCACGACTACTTTGGCCGGGGCGCCAACGATGTGATGAAGCGGCTCAAGGAGATGAAGGCGCGCATCCGGGCCAATTGAGTAAACATCACCGGCAAACCTTTTCGCCGGGATTAGGTGATTGGGGGCTTTTTCTAAAAATTTCATCTCCTAATCCTCAAATCCCGGCCAGAGTTTTCCGGTTAGCAATGAATGAAATATTTGTGGAGAAGCTATGTTGGAGAAGTTGCGACAATTGTTAAGCGAACTGCACCAGGAGCTACCCCGGAACAACCTGGTTGCCTGGACGGCCGGCAACATTAGCGTGCGTGATCCGGAGTCGGGTTTGGTGGTGATCAAACCCTCCGGGATCCGGTACGAGGTGCTCAAGCCGGAACATATGGTGATTGTTGACCTGGAAGGTACGGTGGTTGAAGGCGACCTGAAGCCGTCATCGGATACGGCCAGCCATCTCTACCTTTACCAGCGCCGGCCCGACGTGAACGGCATCGTCCACACCCACTCGCCTTATGCCACGGCCTTTGCGGCGGTGGGTAAACCCATCCCGGTGTATCTCACGGCCATGGCCGATGAGTTTGGCGGGCCGATCCCCTGCGGCGGCTTTGCCCTCATCGGCAGCGAAGCCATTGGTAAAGTGGTGCTGGAAGCCATCGGCGACTCGCCGGCGGTGCTGCTGAAGAATCACGGCGTTTTTACTGTCGGCCCCACGGCCGAGGCGGCGGTTAAAGCGGCGGTGATGGTGGAGGATGTGGCTAAAACCACCTGGCTGGCGCTGCAAATCGGCCAACCGGACGAAATTGCGCCGGAGGATGTAGCCAAGTTGAACTATCGCTATAAACATGTATATGGGCAGCCCTCCAAAAGTTAATTTCCCTCAACCGCCCCTGGTTTAATGGAGAAACCCGTTTTTTGCCAAGAAGACGGGTTTCTGTATCTAAACTGCCCCACAACGGAGTCGAACCATGAGGTTTAAAGTTGTCCTGGTGGAAGATGAAGTGGTGGCCCGCGAGAGCATTCGGGATAATGTGGACTGGGCATCGCTCGGTTTTGAGTTTTGCGGCGAGGCCCCCGACGGGGAAATGGCTTTGCCCTTGCTTGAGAGTACCCGGCCCGATGTTTTGATTACCGACATCAAAATGCCATTTATGGATGGCTTGCAGCTCTGCCGGATTGTGCGGGAGCGTATGCCGGCGGTCAAAGTGATTATCCTGAGCGGGCATGACGAGTTTAAATATGCCCAGGAAGCGGTCAAATTGGGGGTAACGGAGTATCTGCTCAAACCGGTCAGGGCGATGGTGTTGCAGCAGGTGCTTAAAAAAATAGCCGACCAACTGTACCAGGAGCGCCGCGAAAAGGAGCGCTGGCAAAATTTGCTGGAACAGGTGGAAGACAGCCAGGTTAGCCGGCGTGAAAAATTTTTGCTCAAGCTGGTTACCGGCGGCATTACCTCGTCGGAGGCTATCCACGAAAGCGACGCCCTGGCGCTGAACATTATCGCGCCCTGTTACCGGGTGATGGTGCTTAAAATTGAACCCGGCCACCCCACTGAACTATTTGATTATCACCAATACGAACAAGTTAAAGAGATGATTGCGGCCCTGACGGCGGATAACCCGGATATTATCCTCTTTGAGGAAGGGTTAGAAACTGTGGTGCTGCTGCTAAAAGGCGATACCCCGGACTATTTGTGGCAGGAAGGATATTTTCTGGCCGAATTGATCCGGGGCAAAGCGGCCGGCCAGAGTAGATACCGGCTGCGCATCGCCCTGGGCGGGCCGCAGCAACGGCTGGGCGATGTGCATCACTCCTTTGCCGAGGCCAAATTTCAGCTTCAACATGAGGAGGCCCACCAGGCCCGGCCCGGTGAAGCGGCCCACCCTGTTGACAAAGCCGAACTGCTTAAATTAGATAAATCGGCCCTGGAAAATTACATCAAGTTTGGGATCCGGGCAGAATTTGAAGCGTTCTTTCAGGCTTATATCCATCCTCTGAGTGAACAGGCCCTGGCATCTTACCTTATCAAAAATTACCTCTTTGTTGACATCGTGTTAACCACGGCCAAGTTTGTGCACCAACTGGGCGGTAAAGTGGACGAAGTTATCCCGGAGATTAATTTTGTGGAAAAGCTCCTCATGAATATCCAAAACATGGAGCAGATTAAGACTCAAACGGAAAAAATTTTGGCCAGCACCCTGGCTTTTAGGGATAACCGAGTCCAAAATCAGTACGCCGCGCTCATCCAGCAGGCCAAGCAGTATCTTGACCGGCATTACTCTAACCCTACCCTGTCGCTGCATGATGTGGCCGCCCAGGTGAATATGAGTCCCAGCCATTTTAGCCTGGTTTTTAGCCGAGAAACGGGAGAGACCTTTAAGGAATATTTGACCCGGCTTAGAATTGAAAAAGCCAAAGAACTGCTCCGAACCACCACCCTTAAATCTTTTGAAATTTCTTATCAAATTGGGTACAGCGACCCGCTTTACTTTAGCACGGTTTTCAAAAAGAGCACCGGCGTTTCGCCGCGCCAGTTTCGCCAGCGCGCCCGCACCACCAGACCGTTTGAATAAGCTGGCCCCTGAGGCAGGTGTTTTATGATTTATGCCAAACCTAAACTCGCACCTCGGATTTGGCCCAAATATTTGGAGCAAATCATTGATTATTTTGCCCAAATCAATTTGTCTATCAGGGCCAAGATTTTGCTCTCGTTTTTTGTGATTATCCTGCTGATGGGCGCGATCAATGCCGGGTTGATTTTTTTGGTGCTGGGCTTCAACAACCAGTACGACGCCATCATTACCAACATCACCACCGCCAACAGCATTAATGGCTACATCAAGCCGGCCATTGACACCGAGATGTGGAATATTGTGGCCG
>CAZDMM010000604.1:0-4994 GCA_964505845.1 uncultured Caldilineaceae bacterium | reverse complement strand
AAAAATGCATGGTAGTCAACCGCTCTTTTTTTCCTAATTTTTGGCGAAGGTATTGGTTAGCCAAAACATTTTGATAAATATTGATAATTTGGCTCAGGTTTTCACTCCAGTTAAATAATTGAGCGATTCTTGCCTGGCCGCATTGCCCCATTTTTGCTCGTAGATCCCGATCAAGTACAAGTTTTTCGAGAGCGAGGGCGGCTTGCTCCGGGTCGCGCGGCGGCACAATAAAGCCAGTAACGCCATCTTCAACCACTTCTGGTAACCCACCAACGCTGGATACAACCACCGGCTTTTGGCAAGCCGAAGCCTCGATGATCGCTACGCCGAAACTTTCGCTGTCAATGACTGATAAAGCCACGTAGATGGAAAGTGTGTTGTGATAAGTAGGCACTAACTCATAGTTGACCCGGCCGGTAAAGACCGTTTCATTTTCTAAACCAAGTTCTTTGACCAGGGCCTTTAGCGGCCTTTCCAGGGACCCCCCGCCCACAATCAACAGCTTGAGCGGCAACCGGGGATGTTTATCTCGCAGAATTTTAAAGGCTTTGATCAGATACTCTACCCCGTACTGTTCTTCCAACGCCTTGATGGTTCCGATAACCAAGTCTTCCTGGTTGAACAAGCCTGCCCCAGGCTGAGGTTTAAAGATGTTTAAATCAATTCCAAAAGGGGTAATAATAATGGGCTTGGCCGTATACCTATTAATTTCTCTGGCCATAAAGTGGCTGGTGGAAAGAATTTGGTCGGCTTGGCTGAGATTATATTGAATTAAATATTTATGTAAAAACGATTTGAGAGGAAATTCAAAGATCTCGGCTCCCCAAACAGATAAGATAAAGGGGTGAAATCCCGATAAAGCCCCAATTAAGCCGTAACTAGAGGCATAATGGGCGTGAACCACATCAGGCTTAAAAGAACGAATAATCTCCTTTACTCTGGGTACTGCCTTTAAATATTTTAGTTTAGCGGTGGTAATTCTGCTATCTCCGGTGACAGAGCGCTCTATACCTAAAGCAGTAAATTGAACATTGTTTTTCGTATAAAGAGCATGATTACAATTTGAGAGGCCGAAAACAAAGATTTCCAGGCCGCTTTGAGCCAGTGAAGTAGCCCACTTGATGGTATGGGCAGAATTAAGGTCTGAGAGTAGGAGGATTCTCATTATTTTGGCAGGTTCGCTCTATCCAGTGTTTTTTTGGATGATTTTATCAAGATGAGGCGGCTTGGGCTGATCAAGCGCTGCCTCTCCCATTTTGGGGTTGATCCATCAGTTCCCTAAACCACAATTCCAGGTTGACCCAACGCCAGGCTAAAAAGGTTAAATCACGCCGGCCGGCTGTTTGCGCTTGCAGGGCCGCCAAAATTTGGGGGGCGTCACAGTAGCCGCGCTCACGGAAGGATTTGGATTCAAAGATTTCATGCATCCAATGCTTTAACTCATGGGCAAACCATACCCGCTCCGGGGTGGCAAAGCCCATCTTATCGGTGCGAGTGCGGATGGCTTCTGGGATAACATTTTTAAGCGAGTTTCTGAGAATGGCCTTGGTCAGGCCATGCTGAATTTTTTGCCGGTCGGGTAGGGCAAAAATATATTCCGCCAGGCGATAATCCAAAAAAGGCACCCGGGCCTCAACAGAATGGGCCATCGAGTTGCGATCCTCATAATGCAGCAGGGCCGGCAAGCTAAAGCGCATCAGGGTGGAGTAGAGGCTGTCTTGCAAGGGAGCCTGACCGGGAGCCACTAATTGAGGCAGGCGTTGTTGAAAGCGCCTGGCAAAATCGCTGTTCAGACCCAAAGCGCCGCCCCGTTTGAGCCGGCGGGCCAATCTTAAGATTGAAGGGGGGAGATAGGGCCGGGTGCTGCGGGCCGCCAGGTAAGGTAAAGGCTGGCGGTACCTGGCCCGGTAAGCTGATAACTCGCGCCAGAGCTGGCCCCACTCTCCCTGCTTGAGCAGGGTGGCCCAGTAGTAGTCAAAATAAGTATGATAACCGGCCAGCAGTTCATCCCCACCTTGACCATCCAGCAAAACCTTGACCCCCCGCTCGGCTACCAACTGCATCACGCACCACTGGGCATAGATGCTGGTGGAGCCAAAGGGTTCATCTTGATGCCAGACCAGGCGCGACATGTCTTCTAAGAGCCGGCTGCCGCTGGGAAAAGTGTAATTTGGTTCGGCGTTGGTGGCGTTGAGCACAAGCTGAATGTACTGCCGCTCATCAAAACGCGGGTCTTCAAAGCAAGAGGAAAAAGTTTTTTGTTGCTGCCCTACTAACTCTGGGCTGACCACGCCATCGGCAAACAAAAGCTTGTTGGCCACACAGACAATGGCCGAGGAGTCAAGCCCGCCGCTCAAGCAGGTTCCAATGGCTACATCACTGCGCAGGTGCAAGCGTACTGCATCTTCAAAGAGGGCATAAAACTTTTCGGCATACAAGCGTTCATCACTCACCGGAGCGATGGGGGCAGCCTGACGCAAATCCCAGTAGCAGCGGGTTTCTAATCGTGCCTCTTTGAGAACCAGATAGTGGGCCGGGGGGAGTTGGTGGATGCCCTCAAAAAAGGTTTCGGCAGTGTGGTCCAACAGCCCAAAGCTGAGGTAATCGTAAATCAGAGGGTCATTAGGCCGCCGTTTTAGCTTGGGTAGAGGCAGGAGTGCTTTTATTTCGGAAGCAAAGGCAAACATCGCCCCATCCCAGAAATAATAAAAAGGCTTGATGCCAAAGCGATCGCGGGCACAGAAAAGCTGCCGCCGCCGGTTATCCCACAGGGCCAAAGCCCACATCCCATTGAAATGTTCCAGGCAAGACTCGCCCCATTCCGCATAGGCGGCCAGGATAACTTCGGTATCGGTGGCTGTGCTAAAGTGATACCCCCGGCCCTGCAGCTCGGCCCGCAGTTCTACATAGTTGTAAATTTCACCATTAAAGACAATCCAGAGCGAGCCGTCGCTGTTCTTCATCGGTTGGTGACCGGCGCTTGAAACATCCAGAATCGCCAGGCGGCGAAAGCCAAAAGCCAGGTTGGATGGAGCCGTGGTCTCATCGGTTATGGCCGGCAGGGGGAGGTCCAGTTGGGTCTCCTGTCCCCGGCGTTCCTCGTAAGCGCCGGTCAGAGTGTCTACCAATAAATAGCCTTCATCATCCGGCCCGCGGTGACGTAAGCGACGGGTCATTTGCAGCAGCAGTGAGGGGGCTACCCGGCGCTGTGATTCAAGATACCATAGGCCGACAATACCGCACATTTATCTGGTCTCCAATAATTGGGCGTACACGTTGGTTAGCTTACCCAGTTCGGTGTCTGCGTTTAAGATTTTACGCGCCTCTATGGCCTTTAATTTCATGCCGTCTATCTCAGGGGCGGTCAAGTGGTTCAACCGGTTGGCGATAGCCTGCGGTTCCAGGGTAGGGGCGACCACCCCAAAACCAAACTGCTGCGTCAGGCGAGCCATCTCCGGCGAAGGGCCAAGGCAGACGGCCAACCCCGCCGTGATAAAGTCAAAAAATTTATTGGGCAGGGCCACCGAGTTATTGAAATTATGGCTAAAGGGCAAAGGATAAAACCCCAGGTCAAATTCGGCCAGACGCGGCACGATTTCGGCGGGCGAGACAGGTGGGTGGAAAAAGACGCGCTCAGGGGCCAGGCGTTGAGCTAAAGCTTGCAGCCGGGCAATATAAACTTCATCGCCCAGCAGCATAAAATGCAAGGTATAGCGCGAGTCGGCTGAGGCAATGGTCTGAATCATCAGTTCTAATTGGCGATCTCGCACCGCCATGCCGTGATGGATCAGGCGAATGTGGGCCGGGTCGGTCGGCTTAAAATTGGGCAAGTGGGTGCAGCGAGGCACATTCATCACCACCATGGGCCGGAAGCCATATTCGCTGGCATATTTAGCCGCAATCGTCTCATTGACCGTGATGCTGGCCGAAGCATAGGGCATGTACCGGCGCAAAATATAGTTGATGGCCGGTTGGTAGAGCACCCGCCAGTACCAGCGGTCTTCTCCTTCCAGGGGGGAATACTCATGCAGGTCGGCCACCAGGCAGGCTCCGGTCTGATGGGCGGCTTTGGCAGCCAACGGCAGGGCGTTCCACTCATTGGCGTGGATGGCCTGCGCCTTACTTTGCAAGAGCCACTCATAGGCCAGCCGATGGTTAGCTTTATCCCAATACCAGGTTTCATAAGCCCAGCCGGGAAAAAGCCGGCCCAAAAGCAGCAGGATCAAGGCGCGGAGGTGGCGCATGACGCCTTGTGGCTGGGGTACTGGTCTCATCTGAATACGGTCGCTCTTAAACCTGTCCAACTGGCCATAGCCAATCACCGTAATCAGAAAATGTTGAGAGAGCGCCTCCACCTGCCGAAGTACGCGGGCATCGCGCTGGATGGCTGAGAAGGAGATGATGGCGATATGGGGAAGTGAGATGTTTGTTGTTATCATTTGAGCCAAGTTCGGGTTAGCAAATTTAATGATACGGGCCGGCCAGCTAACTCAACCTTATGAATACCAAATCTGTTCATATATCGCCGTAATATTTTGTAGAAAGGCCTCTTTGCCAAAGCGTTCTACAACGCTCTGGCGCACGCGCTGAGGCTCATACCGGTGTTGTCCCAAAATAAAGCCGGCCATTGCCTCTGCCAGGGCCTCGGAATTAGCAGTTTCTACCAGCACTCCTGTTTCGGGAGTGACCACGAATTCTGGCCCACCACAACGGGTCGAAATCACCGGTTTGCCGCAGGCCATGGCTTCGCCCAGGACAATGCCAAAGGTTTCATGGAGGCTTGGCAACACAAAGACATCACATTGCTGCATCCAAATTTTTACCTCTGGGGGGGGCAGCAGTCCTAAAAAACGACAATGGTTAGATAATCCCAAATCACGGGTCATTTGTAGTAACTTGGGGCGATCCGGGCCATCGCCGCCAATGATTAATTCAAACTGGGTAATCTCCCGGTAGAGTAGGCGTTGTACAGCTTCAAGTAAATAAGTTACCCC
>CAZDMM010000603.1:0-5005 GCA_964505845.1 uncultured Caldilineaceae bacterium | reverse complement strand
GGAGCGATGGTAAACCTCGCGGATAAAGTTTTTGCCCGGCTCATCGCGGGGGTGGGCTTTACCGGCAAAGACAAACTGTACCGGGCAGACGCCGTTGCCGTAAACAATCCGCTTCAGCCGCTCGGTGTCATGAAAAAGCAGGGTGGCCCGCTTATAAGTGGCAAAGCGGCGGGCAAAGCCGATGGTCAGGGCGCGAGGATCCAGCAGGTTAGCGGTGGCCTGAATATCATTGGGGTGCATGCGAAGGCGCTGCATGCGCTGGCGGGTGCGCAGGCGCACAAAGTCTACCAATCTGGCCCGCATCTGGTTCATCACCTCCCACAATTTGTCATCGGGGATTTCCAGCACGCCGTCCCACATAGACTGGTCGTCAATGCGATAAACCCAACTTTTATCCAGATATTGGTCAAACAGGGCTTTTAATTCCGGGGCCAGCCAGGTTTCGGTGTGGATACCGTTGGTCACATAGCTAATAGGGGTTTGATCGGCGCTTTTTTGGGGCCAGAGCCAGCTCCACATTTTGCGGGAGACTTCGCCGTGCAGCTTACTGACGCCGTTGTGACGGTCTGACATTTTTAGGGCCAGCACGGTCATGCTAAAGGTTGGCCCCCAGCCCTGGTCTTGCCGGGCCAGGTTAAGAAACTCCTCCCGGCTGATTTTCAAATGCTCGTGCCATTTGGGGAAATAACGGTCCATCATGTGGAAAGGAAAGGCATCGTGGCCGGCCGGCACCGGGGTGTGGGTGGTAAAGACGGAAGTTTTGCGCACAATCTCGCTGGCCTGGGCAAAGCTCAAACCCTGCTGCACCAGCTCACGGGTGCGTTCCAAAACCAAAAAGGCAGAGTGGCCCTCATTCATATGGAACACAGCCGGGTTAATATTCATGGCCCGCAGCGCCCGCACTCCGCCCACGCCCAGTACCTTTTCCTGGGCCAGGCGCATCTCTTCATCGCCGCCGTAAAGCCGGGCCGAAAGTTCCCGGTCTTCAGGCTCGTTGGGGTGAATGTCGGTGTCCATCAGATATAGGGGGACAATCCCCACCTGAAGCTGGTACACTTTGGCGTAAACCCGCCGGTCGGGCAAGCCATCTCTGGCCGGCAGCGCTACCGAGACCACTACCTCTTTGCCATCGGCGGTAAAGGCCGGCTGGGCCGGAACTTCGGCAAAGCGCACCTTCACGTAGATAGCGTCCTGGTCGCCATTGGGGGTAATCTCCTGCTTAAAATAGCCCTGCGGGTATAAAAAACCTACTCCCACAAAAGGCAGGCCCAAATCACTGGCTTCCTTGGTATGGTCGCCGGAGAGGATGCCCAGACCGCCGGAATAAATTGGGAGCGACTCATGCAGGCCAAATTCAGCCGAGAAGTAGGCGATTGGCTTGTTAACTTTGTCGCCATAGGTTTGTTTGAACCAGGTTTGATCGTAAACGTGATATTCATCAAAAGCGGTCAACACCTGGTAATAGGCCCGAATAAACTCCGGGTGGGTAGCGGCTTTGTCAAGCGAGGATTGGCGCACCTGGCGCAAAAAGAGCACGGGATTGTGATAAACATCTTCCCACAGCCGGGCGTCAATCCGTTTGAATAGGTCTTGCGCTTCGGGGTGCCAGGTCCACCACAGGTTATAGGCAATTTCCACCAACCGGCTAATTCGATCCGGTATGGGTGTAAATCCAACGGCATTCATAAAATAGATTCCTACCCTTTCCAGGCTAACATCTTTAGCTGGCTCATGGTTTACCGGGCGTTATTGATGGCCGCACCCATGAGGCCGGCAAAGCTGACGGCAGCCAGGCAGATACAGAGGAAGAAAATAAGCACAGGGATCAACACCACCGCCACGGCTTTTCCAGAAGTCAGGCCATGCGACACTTTAATGGCAAAGTAACTTAAAACCAATTGGTAAATGGCCAGCAAAAAGCTAACACAGCCGCCCAAAAAGGGAACAATCCCCACCACGCCGCTGACAATGGTGATGGGGGCGGCGACGGCGGCCAGCAAATAAGTTTGTTCTTCAAAAGTGCCGGTACCCCCAAAAAGTTTGGCCACTAAAAAGTAAATACCGGAGCCAATCAAAAAGAAGATGGGGGCCAGGATTAAAGCGCCGCAAAAAGCGCCTACAATGCCGCCAGCGCCCGTAGCCGCCGAGGCGCTCAACTGGGCCGCTACTTCTGGGGGCAAATCAGCCTGGCTTAAAAGCATCTGCATTGTTGAAGCTCCCCCACCAATCAAGCTGCCGATAAGGGTGCTAATGGCATTTCCAATTGCCAAAACAACCGCAGCAATCACAATCCAAATCATTGCGGTGGTTAAGTTAGCCTGGGGCTGGTGGCGTTCTGCCTCAAAGGTGGCTTCCCCCGGCTTGGTGAGCACATTCATCCAGGTTTGGAACATCGCTGCAAAATCCATAACTCCCTCCATTTATGTAAATAAATTTGGTAGCAATGTGATTGTAGTGTAAGTTCAATAATTTTCCAAATGGTTTCAGGGGGTGTGAGACGGCGCTTTTTCCAGCAGCGCCTCTATCTCAAGGTGGTGATTGCGCTCATGGCGGTAAGGAACCCGCAACACGCTGGCCAGGGTCACCGGGTCGCCCCAAACCGGATGGGCGCCTGTCCGCTCCAAATCTTGGGGCGCAATATGGTCAAGCAAGGCTAATAATTCGGTGCGGGCGGCATCAAGGGCGCACACTGCTTCGGCCCAGGTATAGCCGGCCCGTTCGGCCACCTCGCGGTTATTCCAGGCATTCTGGTTAAAGGCCACCTCATGGCACAGGGGAGAAATAGGGCAATCTTCTTCAAGAATACGATGGGCAAAGTGGATGACCGACTCTTCTACCGCCACCAGGTGAGCCACATGATCCTTAATACTCCAGGCGTCAGGCCGGGAGCGGCGGCAGGCCAGGTCAGCCTCAATACTGCCAATGAGCCGCCGGATGTTCTGGCGACTTTCTTGTAATTTCCGGCGAATCTCAACAATGGGCGATTCGGCCATCAGTTCAAGGGTAAGGGGGGAATGACCAAACCTGAAGGGCCTGACTGGCCTGCCCCGGACAAAATAGCACAGCCGCTCAAACCAACAATCCCCCCAAAAAAGAGCAGGAAAAATAAAATACCGGCGCAGAATGTAACCAGATGTAGATAACCCAGAATCAAGCCGGCGATAGCCAGGCCATCTCCTTGCATGCCCGGATTATTTTTGATTTCGTTGCGGGCCATGTGGCCGGTGACCACCGCCACCACCCCGGCGATGAAAGGCAGCATGACCCAGCTTAAAACCCCGGAAACCACACTGACAATAGCCAGGGTGCTGTTTTGGGCGCTAGAGGTATACCCCGATGGTTGCATAATCTCGCTCCGATTTAAGTGTCAAGTATCATGTGTCGGGTGTCACGTGTCCAGTGTCAAGTTTTTCTTGACACCTGACACGGCAACACTTGATGCTCATGCCGCGTAAGCCCTGGTGCGGCGGCGGTTTCGCCACCACACAAACAGCAGTAAAGCAAAGCCGACCATCAGCACCACCAAAATGGGCAGCAGGATAGCCAAAACAGCCGTGATGAGGGCCAGGATATCTTCAATCAGGCTGACCATCCAGTTGCCTACCCCGGCCGTGGTAGCCGTGACCATCGGGCGGGCGGTGGCTTTGACCGCATGCACCCCTCCGGCCAGCAGCAGCCCGGCGCTAAACGCCAGCACCGGGTGAACATCCCCCACCACCCCGGAACTGGCCGCAAACAGAATCGCCCCGGCCACCGGCCGGCCGATGGTTTGAATCACATCGTTGAGGGTGTCCACCGCCGGGATTTTATCTACCGTCATCTCAATTAACAACAACACGGCAATGACGCCGATGACCCACCAGTTAGTCATCACATCCCAGGGTTTATTCAGGCTGAGGAGATTAAATTTGGCCGCTAGGGCCACAATTAACAGGGGCAAATAGGCATTCAAGCCCGCCGAGGATGACAGCCCAAAGGCTGTGGCCACATTTGAAAAAGCTTCAATCATGGGTAAACCTCCTAAATAGAGCCGGCTTTACGGGCCAATTGCCCATAGAGGCCGGCATTCACCAACACTCCCCAAAAACCCGTAAACACTATCCCCACCAGGCACAAAATGATGCCCAGGGCGGCTGCCAGGTTAGACACCAGACTGAGCAAGAAGACAATAAGATAATCGCCCAGGTTGTTTTTAACAAAACTGATGATAGCGCCAAATTGAAAGGCGCTCCCCAACGTGCCATATTGGGCATACCGGATGAGGGCGGCCGGCACTAGGGCGCTCCCCAAAAGGCTCAAAATAAATTGGATACAACTCAAACAACCCGAAACAATCCCCAGGGAAGCAATCACATCCCGATCCACATTCGGGGTTAACTCGGCGATGATCTGGGGATTGGTTAACAACGAACCGCAGGCAAAGAGCAGGCCGGGCAGCGAGTAAACTAAACCGATGACAAAAATCATCAGTCCTTTCGTAAATAAATCCCCAAAGTTACCCCATTCTGGCAAAGGGGTAGGGCGTCCATCCCGCACATTTTTTAAAGCCTCAAGCATATAACCGTTGATAGGTAACAATAATAATAAACCTACCAAAATAGGCGACAGGGCCAGGGCAATTAAAATAACCCCACCCCCAATGGCAATTTTCTTGAGCCAGTCCTGATCGTCGAACATATAGGTAAAAGCAGAACCGATGTCCATGAACAACCTCATCCCTTTGAAATAGCTTAACTTGGGTGACTGTTACCCCAAAAGTAACCGCCCGCAGCGCCCAAAGCGGCAGCGATGAGCACACCCAGCAGACAGCAAGCAGCCCCTACCCCAAACACTGCCCCAATCCCCAGCGCGCTGGGGTCAATCCCGGCCTGGCGCAGCGCATCCAACTGTTCCGGCGGCATATTGGCAAAGGCTTCGGCCATTTGAGAACTGCCATTGATAGCAAACATAATGCCTTGCAGCACCATATTGACCACCCCGGAAATCAAACCGGCCAATACCGCCG
>CAZDMM010000602.1:0-5009 GCA_964505845.1 uncultured Caldilineaceae bacterium | reverse complement strand
GTAGGGCCGTTTGGTAATGTGGCGGGCCAGGCGGATGGCAAAGCGGTTGGCGTCGGTGGCGGTGAGGGTGGTTTGCCAATAGGGCAGGCCAAAGCGCCGCTCTAATTCCTGCCCCACCCAGATGGCATCCTCGGTGGGCAGCATCAGGGTGAGGCCGCGCCGGGCCTGCTGGATGATGGCTTCGACCGTGGCCTGGGGAGAGTGACCGGTCATCGCGCCGGTATCGCCCAGGCAAAAGTCAAGGTAGCGGCGGCCATCCACATCGGTAAAGTACGGCCCTTTGGCCTGGCTGACAAAGACCGGGAAGGCGCCGGCCCAGCGCACCATCCAATTCATCGGCACGCCGTCCAGCAGGTTGGCCTGGGCCTGCTCATACAGCGCCCTGGAACGGGGATGCTCGGCGCTAAAACGCTCCAACTCCTGGGCCAGCGCATGCTCTACGCGGGCCGGGTCAATGGTTCTCATACTTTGGCTCCTTTGACAATACCCCCCCCCCTGGCCCCCGCTTGCGCGCCGCAGCGGTGCGCAAGCGGGGGTAGGGGTCGGATTTTCATTGTTGGTGGTGTACCGTAGGTTCGTGACGACTCCTGGGTAAATGGAGATTGGAGATTAGTCATTTTTTACTAATCTCCAATCTCTGTAGCTTTTTGTTTGCGAGAATGTGCTGTCAACCCTGGGAGGTTCCTTGCCACGGCGGGGGCATTATAGTATAGGGGGAGTTTTTAGCCAAAACTATTTTTGGGTTTGCGTTAAAGGGGCCGGCGGGGCACGGTTAGGGTAAAGGTGGTTCCGGCGCCTACCTGGCTTGTTACCGCCAGGCGGCCTTTGTTTCTTTCGACCATCTCTTTGCAGATGATGAGGCCCAGGCCGGTTCCTTTTTCCTGGGCAGTGCCGTGAGTGTGGTAGTTTTCTTCAATCTTAAATAGTTTGGCCAAATCCTGGGGGCTAATCCCTATACCGGTATCGCTTACCGACACCTCAACCCAATCGAGCTGGCTGGAATGATCCGCTTTGAGGGTTACGGTACCGCCGCAGGGGGTAAATTTTAAGGCGTTGGAGATTAAATTACGGATTGCAGTGTCAAGCATGTATTGGTCGGCCCAAACGATGATATCCGGGGCGACGTGGTGCTGCAAGGTAATGTTTTTTTCCTGGGCGGTGGGGAGAAAGAGTTGAACATTGCTTTCAACCACCCGGTAAAGTTTAAGCTGGGTTGGCTGGTATTCCAAGCGGCCAAGCTGAATGCGAGACCAATCGAGCAAGGTTTCTAAAAGATCATACACCTTATAGGCAGAAGCCAGGATAGACTGGGCCACTTGTCTTATTTGAACCGGGTCTAACTCATCCACCGACTCTACCAGCAACTGCGCCAGCGACAATAACGGGGCAAAAGGGCTGCGCAAATCATGGGCTACAATAGAAAGAAGTTTGTCTTTATGGGTGTTCAGTTGGGTTAATTGGATGTTGGTTTTATGCAGTTTTGCTTCAATCTGGTGGCGCTCCATGATCTCGCGTTCAAGCTCTACATTTTTTAATTGGTAAACCTGGGCCTCTTGCTGAGCCAATTCGGTGCGATGGCGCACCAGCAGGTTTTTAAGCCGGCGGTCCGACTGCTCATTAAAAACCTCACGGTTAAGCTGGTGAAATTTTTCATAGTGAGCCAGGGCTTTTTCAAAATTGCCCTCAGCCTTAAAGAGTTGAGCCAATAGTTCATGATACTCAAATTGAAAACCGCGCTGCTTGCTTTCTTCGGCAATCGCCAGGCCTTGATATAAAAGCGCCCGGCTTAACTCGGAATCGCCCTGTTGATAGTAGGCTCGCGCCACATTCAGCAGCACATAGACCTGGATAAATTTATCTTCAATCTGGTTGACCTGCGCCAGGGCTTGTTCAAAGTAGTAAAAGGCCTGCTTGGTTTGCCCCAACCCCAAATAAACATTGGCAATGTTGGCCAGGGCCATCGGCCTGGGCCACCAGGTGGTTTCTAACCGCTCCAGCAGGTGCAAACTTTGCAGGCCACAGCCAAGCGCACTCTGATAATCTCTCAAATCTTTAAAAGTCATGCAGCGGTTAAGCAACGCCACCGCCTGTCCAAACTGGTTGCCTCCCTCTTGATGTAAGGCCAGGCTTTTGCCAAAGTATTCCAGGGCTTGTTGATGCTCTCCCCAATATACATACACAATAGCCAGGTGGTTATAAACCTCGGCCTCATTCATTCTATCGCCAAAAGCCTCGCAAATTCTTAAAGCTCTGAGGTGGTATTCCATCGCCTCAGAGGGATCACCCAGGCGGACCAGAGATAAACCGGCGATGTTTAGAGCAGCGGGCAACCCCTTGACTCGTTCTGCCTGTTCAAATAAAGCCACGGCTTCCAGGGCCTGCGACAAGGCCAATTCAAAGTCAGCCTTGTAGTAGTGGTTAATATAGGCCAGGGTAGTTAAACTGTAGGCCAACTGCTCCTGCATGGCGCTGTCGGGCAACTGCTGGCGGGCCAAAGCATAAGCAGCTTCACTCAGAACCAGGCTGCGTTTTTCATCCTTATTACGCAGCGTCCAGGCCAGGTTATTGAGCACAGCGATTTTAACTTTTGTATAACTGCTATCGGGAAGCTCGGCCTGAGATTGAATAGGATCTGGCATGCTGCTCTGTTTTTAACAGCCTTGGCGGTAAATAAAGCAGAGGACAGGTAAGACACCCAATATATTAGATAGCCGGGCTGGTAAAACAGCTATCTGGCTTCATTATAAAGCCTCTATCGCTGCCAGTCAATCCAAAAATTTAGGGGGCTGGCGCCCTTTGCCAGAAACGCCCCGCCAATCTAACCGGGCTGCGAAACCCGTTTTTTTCAAGAAAACGGGTTTCTGAACTGCCGCCAGCCCTCTATTTGCCAATACAAAACTTGCTAAAAATCGTATCGAGCAAATCCTCGGTGGCGGTTTCGCCGGTGATTTCACCCAGGGTATCCACCGCAGCGCGGACGTCAATGGAAACCAGATCGGGCGAGAGACCGGCGGCTTGGGCCTCCCCGGCGGCTTGGGTGTGGGACAAGGCGCGCTGCAGCAGGGCTTTGTGGCGAGGGTTGCTCACCAGCGGCGTGTCGGCCAGGGTAACACTGCCGCCGGCAACCAGGGTAATGATGGCCTCCTCCAGCGCCTCGATGCCTGCTCCGGCTAAAGCCGAGAGGCGCACCTGCCGGGCTAAGGGCAAGAAATCGGCGGGAAGCTCAAAATTTTGAGAGGCCGGCAGGTCAATTTTATTGATAATCAATACGGCCGGCTTGGCCCCAACCAAATCTCCAATCTCCCAATCTCCAATCTCCAATCTGTGGCTGCCATCTACCACCATCAAAGCCAGGTCGGCCCGGGCCAGAGCGGCCCGGCTGCGCTCAATGCCCAGGCGCTCCACCTCATCGCTGGCTTCGGAGCGGATGCCGGCGGTGTCAACCAGCACCAGGGGAATCCCGCCGATGTTGGCGGTTTCTTCCAGGGTATCACGGGTGGTGCCGGGGATGCTGGTTACAATGGCCCGGTCGCCGCGCAGCAAAGCATTGAGCAAGCTGCTTTTGCCCACATTGGGCCGGCCCACAATGGCGGCTCGCACGCCCTGGCGGTAAATCTGGCCGTGGTCGGCGCTTTTGAGCAACCGGGTAAGCTGGCCGGCCGCCTGCTGCAAAGGGCCAACCACCTCTTGAAGCGGGATGTCATCCTCTACAAAATCTATGCTGGCTTCTAAAAAGGCCAGGGTATCTAACAATTGGCGGCGCACCTGCCGTACTTGCTGTGAGAGCGCCCCGCCTAACTGCTCGGCGGCTACACGCAGGGCCGCCTCGGTTTTGGCCTCAATCACATCCAGCACCGCTTCGGCCTGGGCTAAATCCAGGCGACCGTTTAGAAAGGCCCGCAGAGTCATCTCACCGGCCTCGGCGGGGCGCGCCCCCAAAGTGAAGGTAAGCTGCAAGATGCGGCGCAAGGGTACCGGGCCGCCATGCGCCTGAATTTCGACGACATCTTGCCGGGTGTAACTGCGCGGTTTGGGCATGTAGACCAGCATGGCCTCATCTACTACCCTGCCAGAATCCGGGTCAACAATTTGGCCGTAGTGCATCCGGTAAGGTTGGAAAGTCTGCTTACCCGTAGCAGACCGGAACAAACGGCAGCCAATGGCGTAAGCCTCGGGACCGCTCAACTTTACAATCCCTACCCCACTTTGGCCTATTGACGTAGCAATAGCAGCTATGGTATCATCTAGGCTGTACATAATTATTTGATGTCTCCAGCAATCTATTATACCATGACCCAACCAGGAATTTTAGCATAGCTTCTCAACCGAGTTTTATTCTTTTGCCAGCCCAATCACGGATTGCCTGAAAGATGAACCCTCCCACCGAGTGGCTGCAAGCACTAACCAAATATATTGCCTCTAGCATCCGCTACAAAATTATCATTCCGTATGCCCTGCTTACCCTGGTTTTGGCCGGCCTGGGCGTTTTTATTGTCACCCAATTAGTCGCCGGTTCGCTTGAAGATCGTCTAAAGAACCAACTTTTAGAAGCCGGGCGGGTAGTGAGTGATGAGGTGGTCAACCAGGAACGGCAGCGCCTGGCCGTGGAGCGAGCGGTATCGAACACCGAGGGTGTGGCCGCCGCTTTGGTTGAGCGCAATTTTGCGGAGCTTGACCGCTTAGTTTCTCCCATCATTGCCAACTCCAAAGATATTGACAGCGTGGTTTTGATTGACACGCAGGGCAAAGAAGTTCTGCGCCTGCAGCGAACAAGCCTGGCGCCCAATACGCCGGCCCAGGCTAGCCGTGACAGCAAAGCAGATTTTTTTGGGTGGAGCTCGGTACGGCGGGTCCTCTCAGGTTCCAATGGGGGCGCTAAAGAGGTTCAGATAGCCTTAGACCCAAATCTCAAGGAGCTAATTGTTTATACCGTTGGTCCGGTTGAGTTATCGGATGGCATTGTGGGAGCAGTTCTGGTGGGCACCTATCTTAAAAAAGGGATAGACGCG
>CAZDMM010000601.1:0-5010 GCA_964505845.1 uncultured Caldilineaceae bacterium | reverse complement strand
ACCATGTGATCCCGATCAACAGCCCCCACCAGTACACCGCCGAACTGTTTATCAATTTTATCTTGCGGCCCGAGATCAACGCCCAAATCTCTAACCAGATTTACTACGCGACGCCGAACGACGCCGCCCGGCCCTTTATCAAGCCGGAGATATTGAACAACCCCATCATTTTTCCACCGGATCAGGCGTTTAAAAACGCCGAAATCATGTTTCCCTTGAGTCCGGCCGGGCAAAAATTGTACGACGACATCTGGGCGCAGTTTATGGCCGCCAGGTCAGCAAGGGCAAAGTGAAGCCGGCCAACAAACCCGCTTTACCCTACCGCCTGGCGCGCCGCCCAGATATTGCCCACCGGGGCGGTGATGGGGGTAACGCAGCCCGTCCCCAGGATAAAGCGCCAGCCCCCGGTGGCTTCCAAAGCGGCCTGGGCTTCGGCCTGAACCTGCTCCGGCGTACCGCGCAGCATCGTTTCCCATTGGCGCAGGCCGCCGCACAGGGTTTTATCGGTGCGTTTCATGGCTTCACCCAACGAGGGCGGCGTTTCCACATCGTGCCAATTGATCACCTGCACCGGATAGGTTGCCAGCAAGTCAAACATCACATTGACCCCATGCAGGTGCAATAAATGAAACCACATGCCTGCACCGGCCTGCAAAATTTGTAAATCCAGGGGCAGGCCAAACTCGCGGTATTCGGCTTCGGTCAGGAGATCATAGCTGGCGTGCTGCACCGCTAAAAAGATGCCGGCCGCCGGGGTGGACTGCCGCAAGGCTTCCATAAAACGCAAGGTTGACTCGGTCAGCACGGCCAGCCCGGTTTTAACCGCCTCGGGGTGCTGGCGCAGGTGAGCCAGCAAACGTGGCCCGGCCAGATTTTTGGCTTGAGAGAGCGGGTTGAAGATGGTTTGGATGAACGGCACGTCGGCGCCCACCGCCTGTCCGATCAGCCGGTTGGCCTCCAAAATTTCCCCATACAAACCCTGGCGGGGGTCAAGCGGCTTGAGGTTGAGCCAATCCTCCGGCCTTTGGATGAGGCGCGGTCCCCACTCACGGGTTCCTTCCATATTGCCGTCCCAATAGGTTTCAACGCCATAACCGGCCACCATAAAATCGCTGCTGGGCGTCACCTTGATAAAATCAAAATCAAAGGTGCGCTGAAATTCCAGGTGGGCGCGGGCCAGCGCCGCCCCGGTGCGGTCGTCCACGGGCCAGTGCCGCCACAGGGCCACCGCCGGGCGGTCAACGGGCGCCCCGGCAAAGGTTGATTCCAGACGTTGGCGTTTGGTCATAGAAGCCATTGAATACGCTCTCCTTCACTCGTAATGATACTTGCAAGCAACAATGATAATTTCCATCTCGGTTACTTTATAAACCAGACGATGTTCGTCAGTGATACGCCTTGATCAATAACCGCAACTTAACTTTGAGTCCTGCCTCAGCCCAACCTCAACTCATCCTTCACGGTGCGATAGAGCGTATCCGCTTTGAGTTCGCCCAGGCTGTAGCACGGCCCTTGCAGCTCGTCGGCCAGGGCTTGAGCCAGCCCCCGGTCAAAGCTGGCATGCTCCATATTGATGACTACCGAGCGAATGCCCTCTTCCTCGATCATCTTGGCTACCCGGTGTGCCTCTTCCTGGGCTGGCAAATCAGAAACCGAGACATTGCCGGCCCCATCGGTCAGCAGGATCATCATGGTCATAATTTCGGGGTGGAGCCGTTTTTGCTGGGTTAGCACGCGGTGAGCCAAGAGCAGCCCGGCTGAGAGGGGGGTTTTGCCACCCACCGGCACGTCGGACAGGGCATGTTTGGCCAGCTCTACGCTGGAGGTTGGCGGCAGCACCAGCCGGGCCTCCTCTTTTTGAAAAACCACCAGGCCCACCTGGTCGCGGCGCTGGTAGGCGTCCAGTAGCAGACTCATGATAGCCCCTTTGGTAGCCTCCATACGCTCGGCGGCGGCCATGCTCCAACTGGCATCTACCACAAAGAGGATGAGGTTGGCGGCGCGGCGCACCCGCACCTTGTCGTGAATATCCTGCTTTTCAACGGCCAGGGCGCGTTCGCTGTGGTCGCGGCTAATTTGGAAGGGGGCGGCGGCCCGAAAAGTGGCGTCAAAGGCCACATCACGGGGTTTGCCGTGCGCGGGGCGCGCCTGGATGTAGCGGCCCCGCTTGCGGTCGGTGCGGGTGTAACTACGTTTTCCCGCCGTTGGACGGGTCATTTTATCGAGGGGGGTTTGCAGCCGCTTGGCGGAAAACTCCTGGCCAATGGCAACCGGGTTATGAGCCTGGCTTTTATCCCCGGAAGCCTGGTGGGACTGGTCGGGCTGCGGCGGCATACCCAGCGAGGGGGGGATTTCGGCCGACTCTGAGTCTACCGCTTCAGTATCGTTTTTTTTTCCTGGAAAGATTGGTCAGCCTCGCCGGAGCCGGCCTGCTGTTCAGCCTTTTCGGCCGCCTCTTCCCGGGCCTGCTGCAACTTGTCGGCCAGAGCCTGGAATTGAGCGGTGGTATCCTGGAAGGGCTGGCGTTTGAGCCGGTGCGGCAGGGCCAGTTCCGCCGCCGTTAAAATGTCTTCCAGCTTGATCTTTTCTCGATTATTGAAAGCGGCGTGGGCCAGGGCCGTGCGCAGGATAACAATATCACCCCGGTGACCATCTACTTTCATTTCGGCCATCAGTTCGGCGATGGTGTACAGGTCGCGCCGGTTATAGGTGACTCTGGGCAGCAAATCACGGGCCTGGATAATTTTTTGGCCCAGTTCTACTTCTTTGGGCTGCCATTCCCGGTAAAAAGCATCCGGGTCACGCTCAAATTTAAGAGTGCGCTCCAAAATTTCCATGCGGGCGGCGGAGTCGGAGATGCTGTGAATATCCACGCATAGGGCAAAGCGGTCTAAAAGCTGCGGGCGCAGGTCGCCCTCTTCCGGGTTCATGGTGCCCACAAAAATAAAGCGGGCCGGGTGAGAAAAGCTGATGCCTTCTCGCTCAACCACGTTGACGCCCATGGCCGCCGAATCGAGCAGCAGGTCTACCACATGGTCATCGAGCAGGTTAACTTCATCCACGTAGAGCAGACCGCGATTGGCGGCGGCCAGCACCCCCGGCTCAAAGTGGCGTTCCCCCTTTTTGATCGCCTTTTCAATATCCAGCGTGCCGACCACCCGGTCTTCGGTGGCGCTGACCGGCAGGTCAACAAAGCGGATGCGGCGTTTGCCCGTTTTCATCTCCTGGGTATGGTGCTCTTTAACCCAATCCGACCAGGTTTCGGGCGCGTTGGGGTCATCATTGAAGGGGGAGTCTATAAACACATCAATTTCGGGCAATAGCGCGGCCATGGCGCGTGCCGCCGTAGATTTAGCAGTCCCACGCTCCCCACGAATCAGCACCCCACCGATACGCGGGCTGATAGCATTTAAGATCAGGGCCTTTTTCATGCGCTCCTGGCCCACAATGGCCGTAAATGGAAAAATCAAGGGCATAGACTTAATTCCTGAATGTTGACATATAAATTGGGGAAGAAGGGAAGGCTGAAAGACCGGGCATTAACCAATCTTCCAACCTTCCATTCTTCCATTTTTAATCTTTCTCTTCTTGCCGTTCTTTTTGCGCTTGGGCGACGATGTCGTTGGCGATATGGCTGGGCACCGGCTCGTAGCGTGAGAGGGACATGGTATAGACGCCGCGCCCCTGGGTAATGGAGCGCAAGTCGGTGGCGTAGCGCTGCACTTCGGCCAGGGGGGCCTGGGCGGTGATGATGGTATTGCCGCGCACCTGTTCCATGCCCAACATGCGCCCGCGCTTGGTGCTGAGGTTGCTGGTGACGTCGCCGGTGTACTCTTCGGGCACGGTGATGGTCAAATCCATAATCGGCTCCAGGATGATGGGGCTGGCTTCTTTAATTGCCAGCTTAAAAGCCTCACGCCCGGCAATCTGAAAGGCAATATCCTTGGAGTCAACCGGATGTTCTTTGCCGTCATAGACAATGGCTTTAACATCCACCACCGGGTAGCCGGCAATAACGCCCTGTTCCAACACCGATTTAATCCCCTTCTCAATGGAAGGCAGGAACGGCTGGGAGATAGCGCCGCCAAAAATTTCGCTTTTGTACTCAAAGCCGGCCCCGCGCTCTTGCGGTTCCACTCGCAGGTGGACCTCGCCAAACTGCCCGGCGCCGCCGGTCTGCTTCTTGTGGCGATATTGGGCCGAGCCGGTTTTGGCAATGGTTTCCAGGTAGGGTACTTTGGGGGTGCTGGTTTCCACGCCCAGCCCAAAGCGGTGGCTCATACGTTTGACTGCGATATCCACATGGGTATCGCCCATGCCTTCCAGCAGAGTTTGGCGGGTAGCCGGTTCGTAGCGATGGCGCAGGGTTTGATCTTCTTCCACAATGCGGGCCAGGCTGGGGCCAAGTTTGGCCGAGTCGCCCTGAGTTTTGGGGGTGAGGGCAACGGCGTACACCGGATGGGGATAGCTGACGGTGGCGATGCTCAAGGGCAAGGCTCTATCGCACAGTGTATCGCCGGTTTGGGTGTGGTTCAGTTTGACCAGGCCGCAAATATCCCCGGCGACGGCTTCGCTAAGGCTGATTTGCTCTTTGCCCCGAGGTGAAAAGAGGCCGCCCACCCGTTCTTCTTCATTGGCGCGCGGGTTGAACACACGGGTATCGCCTTTGAGTATGCCGGACCAGATACGCAGGTAGCTAACGCGGCCATACTGGTCATTGACAGTTTTGAAAACCTGAGCCGCCAACGGCCCGTTGGCGACGCCTTTGAGCGGCTCTGCGGCCCCGGTTTTGAGGTTGGTCACGCCCAGCGAGACGCTGGGAGCCGGAAAGGTTTCGATGATGGTGTGCATAAAGCCGCGCACCGCCACGTTAGCCGTGGCTGCGCCGCAGAAGACCGGCACAATTTTGCGGTTGGCTAACCCGGCCTGCAGGCCATGGTCAATTTCGGCCTCAGAGAGGGTTTCACCATCAAAATATTTCATCATCAATTCGTCGTCGCCTTCGGCGGC
>CAZDMM010000600.1:3246-5031 GCA_964505845.1 uncultured Caldilineaceae bacterium | reverse complement strand
GGGCGGGGATTAGGAGATTAGGAGATTTTTTCCTTTATTTTTAATCCCCCAATCGCCTAATCCCCGCAAAAACTTTTCTGGAAATATAGCCTTAAGTCAAATGAGAAAAAAGGGGGAAATAATCGTTGGAAAAGCTCACTCGTGAACAAGTTGAAAAGATTGTAGCCAAAGCCTACCCCAAGCGGCCCCAACTCAACGGGGCAGACTTGAGCGGCCTGGAACTGCGCGAAGTCAATTTGATGGGCGCGGATTTGGTGGAGGCCAATCTCAGCGGGGCCAACCTGACCGAGGCCATGCTCGGCGGGGCCGATTTGCGCCAGGCTAATCTCAGGGGGGCGATTCTGGCCGGCGCGGGGCTGGTCAAAGCCGATGTGCGTGGGGCCGACCTCAGCGGGGCCGATCTCAGCGAGGCCAGCCTGCGCAGCGCCAAATACAACAGCGCGACGGTGTGGCCCGATGGTTTCGACCCGGCTTTGACCGGGGCCGTACTGGAAATTTTGTAAGCCCACCAGCCCCACAGCGACGCCTGGCAAAAGGTAAGCTTGTCCATCCGTTTTGACACCGCCTGCTTTTTGCCTAAGATACAGGCTTAACTGTAACACATTGGCCCTGGCCGAGACTCTAAATGGCATACTAAATTTATGTCATAGGAGTAAAATCATGATGTCACAACTCAGTTTTCCGGCCTTGCCGCTGCCGGCCTGGCAGCCGACTCGGGATACGTTACAGAGTTACAGCAAAGTGCTGGGCAAAATTCGGCGCGCCCTGACGCCGCCCCAAAGGCATTGGGCGCACGTCAGCCTGCGGGTTGGCCCCCAGGGCCTGACTACTACCGCCGTGCCCATCCCTCAAGCAGATGGAGCCACTTTTGAAATTGGCCTGGATTTTCTCCCAACGCCGCAGGTGCGGATTGTCGCCAGTCGCGGCCAAAGCTGGACTCAACCCTTGACAGGCCAGCCGCTCAACCAATTTTGCGACTCAGTGCTGGGCGCTTTGGCGCAGATGGGCATTACCGCTGAGATTGACCGCAGCCTGTTTACAGCCGATACGCCCGGTACGATTGATGCTAAGGCAGCCAAAACTTTTTGGCAGGCGCTCGCCAGTATCCATGCCGTGTTGCAAGATTTCAAAGCCGGGCTTCCCGGCGAAACCGGGCCGGTGCAGTTGTGGCCGCACCATTTTGACCTGGCCCTGCTGTGGTTTTCCGGGCGTAAAGTGCCGGGGGTAGACCCGGCTAATGAAGAGTACGCCGATGAGCAAATGAACTTTGGCTTCTCCACCGGCGACGAGGGCATGCCGGAGCCTTATTTTTATGCTACGGCCTATCCCTGGCCCGAACCAATTGTGGCCGCTTCGCTGCCGGCCGGGGCGGAATGGTATACCGCCGGTTGGAAAGGCGGCTTGCTGCGCTACCAGTCGTTGGTCAACGCTGCCAACCCGGCAGAACAACTTTTGGCTTACCTGCGAGCCGTGCATCAGGCCGGCTCAAATTTGATGAGGTGAGAGTGGACAAACTTTATGGTCAGTAAAATATATCCAGATGCGCCTCGCGTGGCGGTGGGCGCGGTGGTCACGTATCAAGATAAGGTGTTGCTGGTTTTAAGAGGACAGGCGCCGGCCAAAGATATGTGGGCCATTCCCGGCGGCAGTGTGCATTTGGGAGAAACGCTCCAGGCAGCGGCAGAACGTGAGGTTTTAGAGGAGACGGGTCTCAAGATTAAAGTGGGTGAACTGGTTTATACCTTTGATGCCATTGTGCGTGACGCCGAAGGTCGAGTTCAGTAT
>CAZDMM010000600.1:0-3236 GCA_964505845.1 uncultured Caldilineaceae bacterium | reverse complement strand
TTACGTTATTTTAGATTTCAAAGCTGAGGCGCTTGACCCCACCCAACCGTTAGTTCCGGCCGATGATGTGTACGATGCCGCCTGGTTTAGCCTGGCCGATTTAGATCGGCCCGATCTGGCCATGTCTGAAGCGACCCGCACCTTGTTGAAACAGATGATGAACGGCGGCGCATGACCGACCCCAACCAGATTCCCCAATACCGGCTGCGCCTGATCTTTGCCAAAAAAAAACAGGTCAAATACATCGGCCATCTTGATTTGGTGCTGGCCTGGGAGCGCGCCCTGCGCCGGGCGCAGATTCCCCTGGCTTACTCCAAAGGCTTCAACCCCCGGCCCAAAATCCAGGTAGTAGCCAGCCTGCCCCTGGGCGCCACCGGTTCCGCCGAAATTATGGACATTGTGGTGACTCAGCCGCTGCAGCCAGAGGAGACGCTGGCCCGCATCAGGCCGGCTCTGCCCCAAGGGTTTGAACTGCACTCGGTAGAGGCCATACCCCTCAAAGCGCCCACCTTGCAGCATTTGCTGCGGCAGGCCGAGTACCGCGTGACCGTAGAAACCGACCTCCCGCCAGAAACGCTGACCGCCCGCATCGCCGCGTTGCTGGCCGCCGACACTTTGCCCCAGACCCGCCGCCGCAAAAAGCAGACCGAATTGATTGACCTGCGCCCCTGGCTGCACGAACTGCGGGTGGAATCGGTGGGGGAGGGCGAGGTAGTGCTCCACATGCGCCTGACCGCCGGCGCCTTTGGCAACCTTCGCCCGGAGGAGGTGCTCAAAGCGTTGGGGCTGGCAGAGAATTGGGCCGAAATTGAGCGAACGCGCTTGATTTTTGACGAGCAAATTCAGGAAGATTGGAGGTCTGGATAAAGAAGCAATTTCCAACCCTCCAGCCCTCCATTCTTCCAGTTTAAACTTCCCTTTCTTAAAGAGTTATGTTATACTCTTATGTGAACTTGTTATGTCACTTCTTAAAGGAAGGGAGAAATACCGTGAAACCTTACTCTGTGCGACTCATAATAATTATGGCCCTGGCGACGCTGGCCTTGCTGGGGGTTGGGAACACACCCGGCGCTCTGGCCCAGGACGGAACGGTTTACATCACCACCCCGGCCAATGGCGCTAGCGTAACGGGCCTGGTCACCGTTACCGGGGCCGCCTCCTTCCCGGATTTTTTAAAGTATGAGATTTTTCTCAAGCCCGGCAAGGGCGACCTGCTGTGGGTGGCCACCGTTTATGCCCCGGTCATTGACGGCAACATGGCTCGCTTTGATACCCGCACCTATCAAAACGGAACCTACCAGATGTTGATTCGCCAGGTTAAGGGCGACAGCAACTATACCGACCTGGCCGGCCCCATGATCACCATTGACAATCCTCAAGGCGCGCCGCAGCCATACCCGGAAATTGAACCAAATTATCTTTATCCCACCGAAAAATATGGCCTGGTGCGGGTTAAAAATTGCTCTGGGGTAAATCTGGATTTTGATTACAACAGTCCAGAGGGCTTTCGCAGTTCCGGCAAACTCAGCCTGATGCCTAAAGGCCAGGATACAAGCTATTGTCCCTTTGAAGATTTTGTGTTAATTCCCGGCCAATATCGTGGCACGGCCACCGGGCAAGGTGAAAAAGCCTTCTCCTACAGTTTTCAGGCAGAAGCGGGCAAGGTTTATGAGCTGATTTACAATGGTGAAGGAGCGGGCCGGAACCAATTTTTGGTTAACTATGTGCAGGGCGATCAACGGGCCAGCACCGACAAGGCCGGTGCTGTAGTTGCAGCCGTCGCGGCCGAACCGGCCAAAGTTTCTGAACCGGCCCAGGCAGAGGTTGCCCCGGCCCAGGCTCCAGCCCAAAATAAAGCGGTGCTGCCAGTGACCGGGCAAGGCGAAATGCCCAAACTCCCCTTTATCCTGGTTGGAGTGGCGGCTTTAGTTTTTGTGATTGGAGGTGGGATACTCACCCTGCTCTGGCGGAAAGGGTTACCCAGCTAAGATCTGCCTTAAAATAATAAAGCCCCGGTTCTGTGCCGGGGCTTTTTGTTTGGCTGTTTAAGTGAGGATGGGCAGATAGCGGTAAGTCAGGTAGTGGATTTGCGAGACGATTTGCAGCAAGGTAGTGGCGATAGAGTTGTCCCTGGGTAGATCATAAATGAGTCTTGGGCTAAAGATTTTGGCAGCATCTTCACTGTTCTTGGGAGTAGTTAGCATGACAACTGGAATATCGGCCAAGCTTGGACATGCTTTGACAGTTTGTAAAACCTCTTGCCGGTTCTGCCCTGTTTGATCCAGGTCAAGGACAATAACATCAAAGTATCTCTGGCAGACCGCGGCTAAAGCAGCGGCGCCGGTACCAGTCCATTGAACCTGGCAGCCGTTGTTTTCTAATTCTTTGGTGAGTTTGCGGGCCTGGTGGGGCCGGTCCGAAACAATTAAAATGGATGGGGGATAGCTTCTATACCCATCGTCGGCGACAGGTAATTCTTTGGTTTTTCTCAGGTCTCGGCTTGGGTTGGGTGGGGGAGAGATTTGTACATTCATTTTGGCTCCATCTAAATAAGGGTAAGACATTAATGTCAGGACTACATGGCTTCTCAAGCCCCTGCGGCTCATTTTGCCGGGTGGTTAGTTTAATACCCCACCTGGATCTGGAGTAAACCTAACCAAAGGCCACTCTGGCAGAGCGAAGGTCAGCGGTTGAGGCGCTTTTACCGTCCTCATCGCTGCTGTTGCCCCTGATGATTAACACAGAGCAAGGCGCGGCTGCCAGCAGTTGTTGGGTTGAGAAGGTCTCGGGGGTGGCCCCGATGACAATCAAATCGGCGCCTTGTTCCTGGGCGGCTGCAAGAACTTCATCGGCCAAATCACCATAGCAAAAGTAGCTCCACCCCTGGGCTCCGCAGGCATGCAAACGGTTAAGCACCCGGGTCACAACGGTTTCGGCCTGTTGCTTTATCCAAGGCTCCAGGCCGGGCAAGGCATAGCCGGCAAGCGGGGCAGCGCTGGCTGGAATATTAACCTTTTCTTCAGCCACATACATCAGGGTCACTCTGGCCCAATTAGATAATGAGAGCGCACATAAGAACTCAACTGCCTGCCAAGTTTCAAGCAGATCATTCACCACCAGCATGACATTCAAGGGCTGCATTTGGGCCGATGGCCGGGCTACCAGTACGGAGTAGTTGGCGTTAGGGTTGTTGACAATTCGAGCCGCCGTGAAACCGAGCGAGGAGTGTGGGGAGG
>CAZDMM010000599.1:1384-5054 GCA_964505845.1 uncultured Caldilineaceae bacterium | reverse complement strand
CGCTGCGGGAATTAGCCCGCCAACCCGGCCTGCGGGCCGCCTTGGATTTGATGACCACCTGGCAGTTGCCTTATGCCGGGGCGCTGCGCCAGGTGCGGCCGCGCAGCGGGGTCACCCCGGATTTGGACCAACTTGAATTAGCCCTGAATCGCTTTTATTTTAATTCGATCCGGGCAGTTCTCAAGCCGGAAAACAGCAATCACGCCCTGCTGCTGGAACAACTGGCCCTTGAGCTGGATTTGATCAATCTACGGACTGCGCTCCAGTTGGCGCACCGGCCCGGCCTGGCCGAGCGGGTGCAGCAGCGCTACCAGGCCGCCGACGCGCGCCCGCTGCTTTTGGAACCGGGCGGCGCAGCGCCGGTTGAGCTGTTGGCCCAACTCGTCGCCCAGGGCGGCGGCATCGAGGGCCTGGTCAACGGGTTGAGGCAGACTCGTTATGGGCCGGCTCTGGCCGAAGGCTGGCGGCGGTACCAGGCCGGAGAAGGCGGCCTGACCGTGCTGGAACGGGAGCTAGAACGCTGGCAGGCCGGACGCCTGGCCGGCCTGTTCAGCCATGATCCCTTGAGCCTGGCGATCCCGCTGGGGTACATCGGCTGCCAGGAGGTTGAAGCCGCCAATTTGCGCCTCATCGCCCAGGCGGTGGCCCTCAATCTAAAGCGGGATGAAATCCAGCGCGACCTTATTGTGAGTTAAACCTTAAACGTTGGCGCGTTTAACGTTCCAACGTTTTAACGTTCAATGCTTATGGGACGCTTGATGGTTATCACTACCCCCGATTTAGCCCCCGGCTTTCAGTTAGCCGGGGTAGAAACCTTTGCAGTGGAGGATGTCGGCGAGGCGGAGACAACCTTGCGCCGGCTTCTGGCCACCGGTGAGGCCAGCCTGATTGTGGTGCGCCGCGCTCTATGGCAGGCGTTGGATATTCGCTTGCAGCGCCAGGTTGAGACCAGCTACCAACCGCTGGTGATGGCGATTCCCGGCGCGCTGCCCAGCCTATCCCGGCCAGAACGCCGCCGCCACATCACCGAACTCATCCGCCGCGCCATTGGGTTTCAAATCACTTTTGGCGAAGAGTCGTCGTCGTCAGGTAGCAAGGGTGCAAAGTAACAGGGTTGCAAAGTAGCAGGTGGCAGATGAACAATTCCCAATCTCCAATCTCCAATTACCAATCTCCAATCTCCACACGAAGCGCCCAAGCCCCCACCGGCGTCATCATCCGCGTGGCCGGGCCGGTGGTGGCGGCGCAAGGGCTGGCCGGAGTCCGCATGTATGATGTAGTTTACGTGGGCCAGATGCGGCTGGTGGGCGAGGTTATCCGCCTTGCCGCCGATTTGGCCACCATCCAGGTGTATGAGGACACCGGGGGGCTGCGGGTAGGTGAGCCGGTGTTTGGCAGCGGCGGCCCTTTTATGGTGGAGTTGGGGCCGGGCTTGCTCGGCTCCATCTTTGATGGGGTGCAGCGGCCTTTGCCGCTGCTGCGCCGGCAGCAGGGGGATTTCATCGCTCGCGGCGGCACGGCGCCCGCCCTTGACCGCGCCCGAGTCTGGGAATTTGCGCCCCGTGTCAAAGCAGGCGAGCGGGTGAGCGGCGGCGACCTCTTGGGAATTGTGCCGGAAACGGCCCACCTGGAGCACCGGATTCTCGTTCCTCCGGGGGTGAGCGGCGTCATTGAAGGGATTCAATCCGGGGCTTATACCATCGAGCAGACGATTGCATTGATTCGTCCTGACTCCGGCGCTGCTCCGCTTGAATTAACCTTGAGGCAGCGCTGGCCGGCCCGCCAGCCCCGCCCGCATCGAGGCAAGTTTGACCCGGCTGAGCCGCTGATCACGGGCCAGCGCGTCATTGACAGCCTCTTTCCTCTGCCCAAAGGCGGCACGGCCATTGTGCCCGGCGGCTTTGGCACCGGCAAAACCGTGTTGGAGCAAACCCTGGCCAAGTGGGCCAACGCCGACATCATCGTTTATGTGGGCTGCGGCGAGCGGGGCAACGAGATGACCGACGTGCTGGAGGAGTTTCCCCGGCTGGAAGACCCCAATACCGGCGGGGCGTTGATGGATCGCACCATCCTCATCGCCAATACCTCTAACATGCCGGTGGCCGCCCGCGAGGCCAGCATCTACACCGGCGTGGCCATGGCCGAATATTTCCGGGATATGGGCTATGACGTGGCCCTGATGGCCGACTCCACCTCGCGCTGGGGCGAGGCGCTGCGCGAGGTCTCCGGCCGGCTGGAGGAGATGCCCGGCGAAGAGGGTTTTCCGGCTTACCTGCTCAGCCGCCTGGCCGAGTTTTATGAGCGAGCCGGGCGGGTGGTTTGTTTGGGCAGCGGGTTAGAACAGAGCAGGGGAGAGCAGATCACCCCTGCTCCTCTGCTCCCCCGCTCCCCTGCCCAAACCGGCTCTGTCACCCTCATCGGCGCGGTCTCGCCGCCCGGCGGCGACTTCTCCGAGCCGATGACCCAGAACTCGCTGCGAGTGACCGGCGCATTTTGGGGCCTGGATACCGACCTGGCCCGGCGGCGGCACTTTCCGGCCATCAATTGGATCAGCAGCTACTCCCAATATAAATTGGATGAGTGGTTCAAAGAGCAGGTGGCCGCCGAGTGGCCGACCCTGCGGCAGCGAGCGCGGGCCTTGCTCCAACGGGAGGCCGAATTACAGGAAATCGTGCAACTGGTGGGAGCCGACGCCCTGGCCGAAGCCGAGAAAGGCGAGTTGGCTGTCGGCCGCATGCTGCGGGAGGACTTTTTGCAGCAGTCTGCCGTGGGCGACGATGCCTTCTGCCCCCTGCCCAAAACCTATTGGATGCTCAAAGTCATTATGACCTTTTATGACTACGTAACCGAGGCGCTCCGGCGGGCCGTGCCGTTGCCACAGCTTCTCTCGCCCGCCATCCTGGACCCCATCGCCCGCATGAAGGAGTGGCCGTCCGATGCGGCGGAGACTCGTGGTCGTGAGTTGTTGGGGCAGATGGACGAAATTTTTTGAGAGACATGAATGACTCAAACAAGGCTTTATAGCCAGAAGGAGGTAGTGAAATGTCGGAAGAACTTAAGGCTAAATTCCAGCACGCCCTTGAAGAGGGCTGGAATAAAGGCAATCTGGATGCGTGGGATGAAGTTTACGCCGCCAACTATGTCCATCATAGACCCCCTCTCGCAGTTTTTGAAAGCTTGGAGGCCGAGAAACAAAGTGTAGCCAAGACCCTTCAGGCTTTCTCCGATTCTCAGATTACGATTCACGAGATAGTAGTCGAGGGAAATACTACGGCTACCCGCTGGACTTGGCGAGCCAAACACACAGGGCTATCATCGAGTCTCCAGATTCCACCCACAGGTAAGGAAGTAATCCTGGTGGGCTGCAACGTTAGCCATTGGGCCAACGGTAAGGTCATTGAGGAATGGGAGTTTTCGGACTATCTGGGTTTGTTGATGCAACTCGGCGTCATTCCTCCAATGGGATAGGGTGAGCATGAATAATCCTCCCAGTGGTGGCGCATTGCCCCTCTACACCATAGACTACCGCACCCTATCTTACCTCTCCGGCCCCTTGGTTTTTGTGGAAGCGGTGCGCGAGGTAGGCTACAATGAAATCGTGGAGCTGCGGACGCCGGACGGCCAGGTGCGGCGTGGCCAGGTGTTGGAAGTTGACCGGGGCCGGGCGGTG